>JAEWVY010000339.1 GCA_023396625.1 Pseudomonadota bacterium
GCGCAGCACCGACGGCACGGCCCTGCTGCGCCAGCACCTGCCCGACGCGCTGACCATGAGCCCCGTGCCCGGCGCCCCGGCCGACGCACCGCTGCTGCACCTGGCCGACAACCCCGCCCTGGCCGGCACGCTGCGCACGCTCAACTGCCACCAGGCCCTGGGCTCGGACGCGGTCGCCGCTTTCGCCCTGCTGGCCGAGTTCCAGCCTTTCACCGACGCCGCCGCCTACCGCGACCGCCTGCAGGAAACCGGCCTCATCGGCCAAGCGCTCTACCTCGAAGCCGAGGCCGCCGGCCTGCGCGGCACCGGCATCGGCTGCTTCTTCGACGACGCCCTGCACCGGCTGCTGGGCCTGCCCGAAGCGGCCGCCAGCGCCGCGCTGCAGTCGGTCTACCACTTCACCGTCGGCGCCCCGCTGGGCGACGACCGCATCGGCACCGAAGCGCCGTATGCGCACCTGCAAAGGACGCCGACATGACCAGCGCCTGGACCCGCCTGAACCCCGCGCAAGCCCACGCCTGGCTGTGTGAGCGGCCCGACGCCCTGGTGCTGGACGCGCGCGAAGCGCCGCACCACGCCGCCGCCCACCTGGCCGGCAGCCTGCGCCTGTTCCGCGACAACCACGAAGCCCTGCTCACCACCACCCCGCGCCGCCGCCCAGTCTTCATCTACTGCTACCACGGCCACGCCAGCCAGACCTGGGCCGAGATGTTCGTGGACTTCGGATTCAAAGAAGTCGCCGATCTGGCCGGCGGCTTCACCGCCCTCGGCCTGCCGGCCAGCACACAAGGCGCCGTGCCGCTGGCCGCCTGGGCACCCACACCACCCGCAGCGGCCGTGCCGCCCGACCTGGCCGACTGGCTGCGCACCGAAGGCTTCGACCCCACCCGCCCCGACGCACCCGGCGCGTACGGCAACACCTCGCTCATGCACGCCGCCTGGCGCGGCGCGCGCGACCGGCTCGACCAGCTGCTGGCGCTGAACGTGCCGCTGGACGCCACCAACGGCGACGGCAACAACGCGCTCTGGCTGGCCTGCGTGCACGGCGAGCCCGAGGCCATCCGCACCCTGGCCGCGCACGGCGTGCCCATCGACCACGCCAACCTCACCGGTGCTACCGCGCTCATGTACGCAGCCTCCAGCGGCAAGGCCGGCGTGGTCGCCACCCTGCTCGCGCTGGGCGCCAACCCGCGCCTCGTCACGCAGGACGACTTCAGCGCGCTCGACATGGCCGCCAGCCTGGAATGCCTGCAACTGCTGCGCAACGCCACCCGCACGCGCGCGCCTTCATCGGAGACCACGCCATGACCCACCTCGTCTTCTTCGAAAAACCTGGTTGCGGCGGCAACGCCCGCCAGCGCGCCGCGCTGCAAGCCGCCGGCCACACGCTGGAGCGGCGCAACCTGCTGACCGCGCACTGGACGCGCGAAGCCCTGCTGGCCTTCCTGGCGCCGCTGCCCGTGGCCGACTGGTTCAACCGCGCCGCCCCGCGCATCAAGAGCCGCGAAGTGGTGCCCGAAGCGCTGGACGCCGACACCGCCCTCGCCCTGCTGATCGCCGAGCCCCTGCTCATCCGCCGCCCGCTGATGCTCAACACCGCCGACGGCACCCGCCATGTGGGCTTCGACACCGAAGCCGTCACCGCCTGGATCGGCCTCGAACCCTCGGCCCAGCGCCCGGCCTCGCTCGAAGGCTGCAGCTCCCCCACCCACGCCTGCCGCAACGGAGACCACCATGCCGCTGTTTGACTACCACTGCAAAGCCTGCAACGCCGACTTCGAGCTGTTGGTGCGCGCCAGCACCGTGCCCACCTGCCCGCACTGCGCCAGCACCGAGCTGGACAAGTGCGTCTCCCGCATCGCCCCGGCCGGCAAGATCGAAGCCATCCGCATGTCCAACCGACGCGCGGCCGACGCGGCCGGCCACTTCAACCACTACAGCCCGTCCGAACGCGCGCGGCTGCTCAAGGGCAAGAGCGTCTGACATGGGCGAGCACCCCTCCGCACCACCGGCCGAAGACACCGCCGAACACGGCGCTGAAGACTTCTTCCGCCAGCAGCGCGCCGCCTTTGCCCACACCCTGGCCACCCAGGGCAGCGAAGCCACCCTGCTGCAAGCCTGGGACAGCTTCGACGGCAACGTCGCCATCCAGTGCGAAAGTCAGCCCCCGGTGGACTGCGCCAAAGGCTGCGCCGCCTGCTGCGCCCTGCGCGTCACCGCGCTCGCGCCCGAAGTGTTTGTGCTGGCCGACTACCTGCGCGCCACCGCCCCCGCCCTGCAACGCCACGGCATCGACCTGATCGCCGCTGTGCGCGAAGCCGACGCCGCCACCCGCGGCCTGGACGAGGCCGCCCGCGTCGCCGCCCGCCGGCGCTGCGCCTTCGTCGTCAAAGGCGTGTGCCTCATCCACCGCGCGCGGCCCCTGTCGTGCCGCGGGCACGCCTCACACGACCGCCGCGCGTGTGCCGACGCCGCGGCCGGCCGCGTGGACCAAGTGCCCTATTCCGGCCCGCACCGCGTGGTGCGCCTGCTGCTGCAAGCCGCCCTTCAGGCCGCCCTGCGAGACGACGGCAAAGCCTGGGGCGCCTATGAACTGCACCACGCCCTGGTGCTGACCCTGGACCGGCCCGACGCGCAGGCGGCGTGGGCGCTGGGCGAAGACCCGCTGGCCGAGGCGGCAGCGGATGTCGAGCAGCGCGAGGCGATGGCGGCGGGGTTTGATGAGATGCGGGATTGAGGGGGTCTGCGGCTGGCTGATGTCGAATCGGCGAGCCTGCTCACCTGTTGTCAAGCAGCAATGCGGCGAATGGCGTCCTTCGACTACGGCCATGTATGGATGGCTGAAGGTCAGTGGCGAACATTGATCGGCCCCTGGAGGACTATTGGGCAAAAATGGACCAATGCAGGATTTACCTTTACGTTTTTCCCTTGACTGCGTCGATGTAGCTGAAGTCGATAGACGTTCCATCAACGCGATGAACATGAAAGCCATCACTGACCCAGCCATCGCCAATGTTCAACTCTTTGGAGAAGAAAGCGATCCCAAGACCGCTCTTCGTCTCGGTCCCTGGTGGCAGTAGCGCGTCATATCGGTGCAGGAGAGACTCCAGATCACTGTGATCTCGGTCATCATCGACTCGGTCGCCTCGAGCCTACCTTCCGAGCATCTCTTTGAAGTGCCTAAGCGCCTCAGTCTGCGTACGCCACTGGCGCCCATTCGACAAGTGCACCGGCTTGGCCATTTGGCTTACCTCCTGACTCGTTCACGAACCAATCGAACCACTGCGAAGTGGCAAGGAGATCCGCGGCTCGATGGCCTTGAGTAGGCCGTGGCTAGCCAGAATTTCCCCGTGCAAGTCCACATGCTTTGGCGCACGCACCGTCAGCACCAGCGCATATCGAATCAGCTCTGAGCCGGCACCCACATTGGCCCCACCATCTCGGGCGTTGTAGTGGATATCGAAGCAAGCCTCATTCAAGCTAGTTCCGAGCATGCTGTGACTCGCATGAAGCACCGTCTCCCATTTTCCAAGATCGCTTCGATGCTCTTGTTCAGTCCTGAACTCCCGCTGTGAAAAGAACGCCTTCGTGTTCGCCGACCTGCCGCCCTTCTTGGTCTTCTCCGAGTGGGGCCGGAATGCAATCGTGAGACCGGCCTTGGTATACGCCGCTGCATCCTCGACATCCACGGGACTGGCATAGCAGAAGGTCGCCGAGAGGGAAACGCGGCCTGTCAATGGAACCTTAGGGAGCGGCACCGGCGCTCGCAAGTACTTTCCAGGCCTCAACAAGCCTTGGTAAAGGATGCGCGCTTCACCGTCGCCACACATGATGATCTCATTCAGATCGGTTGGGATTCGTCCCCAGCCCACTTCATCAGAGTGCACACCGGGATCATTGCGTGCCGCGTGAATCATCAGTGCTTTGATTGTCAGTGGATGCACCGCCTCTCCGAGGACCGCCCGAACTCCGACCGCAGTACGAAGCACGTAAGGTGCTGCGAAGCTAGTTCCCATCGTGGCCGCGAGTTGGGGCTTCGGTCCTCGGGATGGGACGTGGAAGTACTCCTTGGGGCTTCCACCGAAGGCGACCACATCAGGTTTTCGGCGGCCAGGACTACGACCAGGGCCTTGAGCGCTGTAGGCAGCACGCGCCCAATCGGTCGTCGTCCTATTCGCTGCGCCAACGCTCAATGCGTTCACGCTATCTTCGGGAACCTGGATTCGGTGCAAGCCTGTCGTGACGTCCGCCTCGCCGTTATTGCCTGCGGCGACCGTCATCAGCGTCTCGCCGTCGCTGAGTAGGGTGTCCAGCACAGCAGTCCAAGCATGCACATCACCATCGTCGGTGGACAAGTTTGGGCCAAGACTGAGGTTGATGAACTGGTACGGCGTGACAGCAGTACATCCTCGACATGGCCGAGCGCTATATAGCTCGTACGGATCCTCATCGTCTGACCGCGCATCTAGTACACGGAAATGATCCACTGCCGCAAAAGGACGTGACGCTATTGCTCCTGGCTCGATCGGGCCGAACAGAAACGCCGACGTGACTCCAAGTCCATGTTCGTTGTAGTCGTCGATGTCTTCGGCGGACTCGTCCGACTTCATGTAGCGACCCACGTACCGCTGCACCACAGTTTCCTTAGGAAGCCCACCATCCAAAATCGCGACTGATGGCTCGTCGGAAAGTGGTGCTGCTGCAGGCAAAGTAAAGCCAACACTCACGGGCGTTCCGCGCGTTATCGGCCGGGCGCCACGAATAGAAGGGCGGAATCAATAATCAAGTGCAACACCCAACCGGTAAGGTACCGCGATGGGCAAGCATTACGAACAACTCACCCCTGAAGAGCGAGCAGCGATCATGACGATGAAGGCGGGAAACTGCTCGGCTCGGCACATAGCCCGCGTGCTGCACCGTTCGCCTTCGACCGTTACACGTGAACTGGTGCGCTTTGGCGCCTGGTCGGATCGACCTGCACAGGCGACCAACGCCCCAACTGTGTATGACGCCCGCGCCGCAGGCCTGCGAGCTCGACGTGCTCGTTTCAAATGCCGCAAACGCTCCAAGCTGGCCAGCGACACCGTGCTCTTTGGCGTGGTTCACCACTTTCTGGCCCAAGGCTGGTCGCCCTCGCAGATCGCGGGCACACTCAAGCTCATGTGGCCCGATGAACCCCAGCGCACCGTCTCTCACGAAACCATCTACACCTGCATCTACGCCATGCCCCGGGGCGAGTTGCGCAAAGACCTGATCGCCTGTCTGCGCCGTGCCAAGTCCAAGCGCATGCCGCGCAGTCGGGGCGAGGATCGCAGGGGCCAGATGCCCGATCTGCTGAGCATTCATGTGCGCCCACCCGAGGCCAGTGACCGGGCGTTCCCCGGGCACTGGGAGGGCGATCTCATCAAGGGTGCGGGTAACCGTTCGGCAGTGGGCGTGCTGGTCGACCGCAGCTCTCGCCTGGTGATGCTGATCAAGCTGGCCGATGCGACGGCAGCCTCGGCTCTGGAGGGCTTCACGGCCAAGCTGCGCAGCGTAGCCGAACCCATGCGCCAGACCCTGACCTACGACCAAGGCAAGGAAATGGCGCGCCATGCCGAACTGACGGCCAACACGGGTGTGATGGTGTACTTCTGTGACCCGCACAGTCCCTGGCAGCGCGCTTCCTGCGAGAACACCAACGGGCTGATCCGCCAGTACCTGCCCAAGGGCACCGACCTGTCGGTTCACAGCCAGGCGCAGCTCGATGCCATTGCCGACTTGCTCAACAACCGCCCGCGCGCCGTCCACGGCTTCTACCCGCCCATCGTGGTCTACCAGGCCATGCTGGACAAACTCAATCAACACGATTCCTCAATTCAATAAACTGGAGTTGACCCGGTTCCGTGGACACATCATTCTTTGTGTTCAAGGAGTCACCAATGTCCAAAGTACGACCGCCGTACCCGGCGGAATTCCGTCAGCAGATGGTCGAGCTGGTTCGAGCGGGTCGCTCACCAGCGCAGCTCTCGCGTGAGTTCGGCGTCACCGCCCAGTCCATCACCAACTGGGTTGGCCAGGCAGCCATTGACGATGGCAAGCCTTTGCCGGGCAAGGAGGGCCTGACCACCGCCGAGCGGGAAGAGCTCGTTCGCCTGCGCCGGCAGTTGCGCCAGGTCCAGATGGAGCGCGACATCCTGGCAAAGGCTACGGCCTGGTTTGCCGGTCGCAGCGATGCGACATCCACGAAGTCTTCGGACTCGTGATGGCGAACCAGGCCGACCTTCCTGTGCGCACCATGTGCCGTGTGCTCGGTGTCTCAGCCAGTGGCTTCTATGCTTGGCGAGACCGTGCCCCGTCCCAGCGCAGCATCGCCAACACGGTGATGACCGAGCGCATTCGCCAGATTCATCAGGACTCCTACGAGTCCTACTGCATGCCCCGGGTGCGAGCCGAGCTCATCGAGCAAGGCGTGTGCATCAGCCGCCAGCGTGTGGCCCGTCTCATGCGGCAAGCCGGTATCCACGGCATCAGCAAGCGCCGGGGCTTCACCGTCACCACCCGCCGCGACAAACGGCAGGCCTCGGCCCATGACCTGGTCAATCGGCGATTCCATGCTACGGGGCCGAACCAGCTATGGGTGGCCGACATGACCTACGTGCCGACCTGGACGGGGTTCCTTTATCTGGCGGTGGTCATCGATGTCTGGAGCCGGCGCGTGGTGGGTTGGGCCATGGGTGAACGTATGACAGCCGACCTGGTGCTGGCGGCTTTGAACATGGGGCTGGAGCAGCGCAAACCCAAGGAGGTCATTCATCACAGCGACCAGGGCAGTCAGTACACCAGCCTGGCCTTCGGGGAGCGGTGCCGGCAGATGCAGGTGCGGCCCTCGATGGGAACGGTGGGCGATGCCTACGACAACGCTATGGCTGAGAGCTTCTTCGCCAGCCTGGAAGGTGAACTCATTGAGCGCAACACCTTCCAGAGCAAGGCTCAGGCCCGCATGGCGGTCTTCACCTGGATTGAAGGTTGGTACAACCCCCGGCGCCGCCACAGCGGTCTGGGCTACCTCTCCCCCCTGAACTTTGAAAGGAGCAAGCAGGCCCTGTTCGATGTTGTCGAAGATGCAGAAGCGCATGCCGAGACAACACCCGAAACGGTTTGACAATCAAACCGGTAACCGTCCACGGAACCGGGTCAACTCCAACTCCAACTGAGCGGGGCGATATGGATAGCCACAGCACTACCTGAGGGGTCAAGCAGCCACAACTGCTCCTTTAAGAACAGTTTCGTGTTGTTTGGTCTCCGGGCTACTGAGGGATGACAAGGCGCCTGCGCCATCCATGCCCGCCAAGCGTCACTGCCCAGGCTCAAGCTCCCGCCCGCTCCATCACCCCTAGCAAGCGCTGCAGCACCACCGTCTCCCTTTGCCCATGCGCCTGCAGCGC
Source organism: Pseudomonadota bacterium (assembly GCA_023396625.1). GTDB lineage: Bacteria > Pseudomonadota > Gammaproteobacteria > Burkholderiales > Burkholderiaceae_C > JAEWVY01. The sequence goes on from JAEWVY010000339.1 coordinate 7,428, forward strand.
CTGGCGGCAGGCGTGGCGCACCGGCAGGGTCTGGCCGGGTTTTTCCATCAGGGCGTAGACGGACTGGGCGGTGCGGCCCACGGTCACACCCAGTGCGGGGTCGAGGGTGACGTCCATGTCCACGTCGGGCGCAAAGGCGCGGGCGATGGCGCGCAGGGACCATGAGCCGGCCATGGCCGGGTGGTAGCAGTGTTCGCGGGCGATATGGAACAGGTCGACGATGCGCGGCTGCAGCGCGTCGAGCGCGGGGGCGAGGTCATCGAACCACTGGGCCAGTTCGCGGATGCGGTTGCGTTCGAAGCCGGCGTTGTAGGCCAGCACGGCGCCTTGCGTGCCCAGCACCTGCAGCAGGGTCTGGGCAAAGGCGCGGCGCGGGTCGCTGCCCTGGCCGGTGGCCAGGAAGTGGTGGTCGGTCCAGCTGCCGTCGGCGGCTTCGCGGGCGCAGCTCCACTGGAAGGGCAGGGTCTGGTACGGCCGTGTGCCGGACCACACGGGCACGGCCATGCCGATGGTGTCGAACCGCAGGCAGTGGCGCGGGTGCGGCCAGCTGCGGGCGATGACGGCCACGGCGGGTTCGATGACCGGGGCGCCTTGCTGCACGGCGCGGCGCTGGCGGGGGGATGCGATGTCGTCCGGCCGCAGGCTGTGCACGTCGGTATGGCCCAGGGCGCGCCAGGCGCTGGCGGCTTCGCGGCCCAGGATATCGAGGCTGGCCGGTTGCAGGCCGTGGGCCGGGGGCGGTGTGCAGGCTTTGCAGCTGGCCGCGAATTCGCAGCCTTCGCCCTGGTGGCAGTGCGGGCCGGGGGTGGCCGCGGGTTCGGCGCCGCGTTCGCAGTGGCGCATGGCGTCCAGCCACTGGGCCACGGGGCGGGCGCCGAGCACGGGGCGCAGGTCCACTTCGCGGAACAGGCCGGCGTAGCAGCCGTGGCCGGGGTAGATGAAGTCGGTGTCCACCAGCAGCAGGCCGGCGCCCTGCACAGCAAAGCCGCAGCGCGCGGCCACGTGGGTCCAGAGGGCGACGGTGTCGATGTCGCTGTCGTCGCCCGCGGTGGCGTGGCGCACTTTGTACAGGCGCAGCCCGCCGCCGGGCGCGGCGCCCAGCACGTCGATGCGCGCCTGCACCCGGTCTTCGCTGGTGAGGCAGGCGCCCAGGATGGCCCAGCCTTCGGGCAGGGCTTCGTCGCTGTCCAGGCAGTCCAGCGTGTGACGCATGGCCTGCACCCATTGCGACGTGGTCTGCGGCGGCGCCACGGTGTCGGCATGCGGGAAGGACGCGCGCAGCGCCACGTCCAGATCGGGTGG
>JAEWVY010000342.1 GCA_023396625.1 Pseudomonadota bacterium
GTTCAAACGTGCTTCCACACCTTTGAGGCTGGCTTCCGAGTCGATCAGGAACTGGGACGACACCACCACGCGCTGCCCCATTTGCAGGCCGCGTTTGATCTCGGTCTGGCCATTGCTTTCGATGCCGGTTTCCACCTCGACCGGACGGAACTTGCCTTTGTCCTCGGCCAGCATGACCACCACACGCTTGCCGGTCTGGATCACGGCTTCCGTGGGAATCAGCAAGGACTTCTCTGCCCGCATGTCCATGAACTGCATGTTGACGAACATGCCGGGCACCAGCAGGTTGCCGGGGTTGGCCAGTTCCACGCGGGCCTTGAGCGTGCGGGTGACCGCGTTCACCTCGGGCAATATCGCTTGCACCGTGCCGCGCAGGGCCGTGCCGGGGGCAGCGGCGCTGCTGGCCTGCACCTTGGTACCGGGGCGAATCAGGGCCGCCTGGCTTTCTGGTACTTCGGCATTGGCCCACACGCTGCCCAGACCGTTGATACGGAACAGCGTCGCGCCCGGCATCACCGTCATGCCTTCGCGGGCCATCAGTTCCACCACCACACCACCTATTGGTGCGGTCAGGGTGATGCGGGCTTGGGTTTTGCCGCTGCTTTCCACCAGGCGAATCTGTTCATCGCTCATGCCCACCTGGCGCATACGCTGGCGGGCGCCATCGACCAACGGTGCCAGGTCTGTGCCCTGCATGCGCCGCACCGACAGAAATTCCTCTTGTGCCGCAATCCAGTCGGGCACGTAGAGTTCGGCCAAAGGCTGCCCTTTGCTCACGCGGTCCAGCGTTGCGCGCACATGCAGGCGCTCGATGTAGCCGGTGGCACGGGCCTGCACAAAGGCCTGGTCGCGTTCATTGAAGGCGATGTTTCCTACCGCAGAGACCTGCGGCGACAGCAGGCCCTCAGTGACTTCGGCAGTCCGCACCCCGAGGTTCTGCTGGATGCGCGGACTGACAGTGACCTTGCTGCCGTCGCTGCCAGCGTCCCCGTCGGCGTAGACCGGCACCATCATCATGTCCATAAAGGGGGACTTGCCGGGCTTATCGAACTTGTTGCCCGGCACCATGGGGTCGTGGTAGTAGAGGATCTTGCGTCCGGTGGTTGGGTCCACATCGCCGGCCTTGATGCCTTTTTCGATATGGCGGCGGGTGGCGTCTTCGCCTTCGGCAACGCTTTGAGGGACTGCGCCGTGCGCAACGCTTCCCGTTGCGGCTGCTCCTGCTGACGGGGCGGAGGAAGTAGCCATGCCCATGCCGCGCTGCGTGCCAACGGTGTAGAGACCGTAACCGCTTGCGGCGAGCACGCCCGCACCGACCAGGCCCACCAGCAGTGGTTTGAGTTTTGTCATGCTATTTCTCCGTTGCTGTTGTGGTGGTGGGGAACGAGGGCTGGCGTGGCTCCATAGTCGGTTGGTGTTCTGCGGGAATCAGATACTCCAACTGCGCCCACAGAGCGGCGGTTTCCATCGCCAGACGCAGGCGATCCATCTGGGTGTCGATGGCCATGCGCCGTGCTTCCAGCACAGCCGTGAGCGGGCCACTGCCTCCCCGGTAGGCGGCTATCGCGGCACGGGCGCGTTCAGCCGCCAGCGGAATCAGAGCGCTGTCGTATTGCGCCAAACGCTCGCGGTTGCTCTGCCACTCCTGCAACCACATGCGGGTGTCGGCAACATGCTCCCGTGTGGCTTCCTCGCGCTGGGCACGCATCTGCTCAGCGATGGCCAGCTTGGCGGAGAGCTCCCGGTCTTGTCGGTTCTTTTGATCCCACTGCAACGGGATGGAGACGTTGACGGACACCATGTTCGAGTAGGCGGGACCCCGCTGGCTGTACATCAACTCCACGCTCCAGTCAGCGCGTTTGTTGCTCCGCGCAACATCCGCCTCGGCGTGCGCCACCTCTTCCTGTTTGGCCATCAACGCGATTTGCGGGTGGTGGGCCAACTGGCTTTCCAGGCTGGCCGGATCGAGGCGAACGACCTCCAGTCTGGGTGGTGTGTCCAGTGCCTGGGCAGCATCGTCACCAACCCATCGCGCCAGTTTGATCTTGGCCGTGCCAATCTGCTTCTCTGTCTGGCGGATGCGGTCATCGATCTGCGCCACCATCGACCGGGCCGCGAAAACATCCGCTTGGGTTCCACGCCCGCCACGGTAGGCTGCGTCGGCAGCGTCGATCTGCAAGCCCGCCTCAGTCCGCTGGGCGCGCAATACGTCGAGCATGCGCTCCTGATAGTGGCGGTCCAGCCATGCCATCGCTGTGTCGCGTCGCAAGTTGGCAAGGGCCACAGTACGGCCGGCTTCTGCGGCCTCTGCTTCACGGTTGAAACGTGCGGAGCGGGCCTTGAGCTTGTCGCTCCGCGTGATTTCCTGCATCACACCAACCGAGCGCATGGTCATGAAGTCCTGCGTCAGGCTGAAACGGTCTTCGCCGTTGATCGGCAGATTGTTGACGCCGAATTTGAGCGTGGGGTCGGGGAGTTGCCCGGCAGCCAAGGCCATATCGCGTGATGCGGTGGCGGCGGCATCTTGGGCGGTGAGCTGGCGCGACCGACTTTCGGCAAGCTGCAAAGCCCGGTCGAGGGACAGAACCGGCCCTGCATGCGCAGCATGGCCGATCCAAAGAATGGCATTGATAAAAATGCCGAGTAGGATTTTTTTCACTCTAAATCTCCAGCAAAACACAAAGCGTCCGCAAAATGCGGACGGACTTAGGCTAGGGAGATCAGAGGATGGGCGGTTTTACAGGCTGTCCGGGATGTGTGCTGGCTAAAAATGCCTGCAATCCAACGTAGTGCGCTGCGGATGTAGCGGGAACGTGCGGCGTGATCTCGCCAGAAAAGATCGCAACGGATAGAGCGCACACCAACTCACATGATGCTGTGCTCTTGCAACAGCCATCTCGGTCTGTGGCGGTACTGTCTGCGTCTTCATGGTAGGCCATGGCACCTTGCTCTGTTGCCATGGCCATGTTGTCCATCCGCAGGCGTGCGTAGCTCGCCGCAAAACTTTGCAGTGGCAACAAGCAAACCAAGAGAATCAACAGAAGTCGACGCATGTTTCACATGGTAGTGCAATCACAAGCCACCAGCAATCTTCTGGCTGAAGCAGGATAGTGTGCCAAATTCAATCTCCACGGCGCAGGCGAAGAGCATTGC
>JAEWVY010000249.1 GCA_023396625.1 Pseudomonadota bacterium
CACATAGCTGGGGCGAACCACCAGGGGATAACCCAGCGCGGCCGCCTTTTCCAGTGCTTCCGACTCGGTCCGGGCCGTGGCGTTCGGCGGTTGGCGCAGATTCAAGGTCTGCAGGAGCTGCTGGAAGCGTTCGCGGTCCTCCGCAGCATCGATCATGTCCGGGGTGGTGCCAATGATCGGCACCCCCTCTGCCTCCAGCCCCAAAGCCAGTTTCAGCGGCGTCTGCCCGCCGTACTGAACGATCACGCCCGTGGGTTTTTCCTTGTCGACGATTTCCAGCACGTCTTCCAGCGTCAGCGGCTCGAAGTACAGGCGGTCCGAGGTGTCGTAATCGGTGGACACGGTCTCGGGGTTGCAGTTGACCATGATGGTCTCGTAGCCATCCTCGCGCATGGCGAGCGCGGCATGCACACAGCAGTAGTCGAATTCGATGCCCTGGCCGATGCGGTTGGGCCCGCCGCCAAGCACCATGATCTTCTTGCGATCCGTCGGCTCGGCCTCGCACTCGTCCTCGTAGGTCGAGTACATGTAGGCGGTATGGGTGGCGAATTCCGCGGCACAGGTATCGACCCGCTTGTAGACGGGTCGCACGCCCAGCGCCCGGCGCGCATCGCGAACGGCCTTTTCCGTGGTCTTGAGCAGCTTGGCCAGGCGCCGGTCGGAAAACCCCTTCTGCTTCAGGGTGCGCAAGGTCCCCGCGTCGAGCGACGCCAGCCCTTTTTCACCCTTTTCAGCCGTCAGGCGATCCAGTTCGAGTTCGATCTTCACGATGTCCTCGATCTGCACCAGGAACCATTTGTCGATCTTCGTGAGCTGGTGCACTTCATCGAGCGTCCAGCCCGCGGCAAAGGCATCACCGACATACCAGATGCGGTCGGGGCCGGGCTCTCCGAGCTCACGCTCCAGAATCTCGCGGTCCTGCGTCTTTTCGTTCATGCCATCCACGCCGACTTCCAGGCCGCGCAGGGCTTTCTGGAATGACTCCTGGAAGGTGCGGCCCATGGCCATGACTTCGCCCACCGACTTCATCTGCGTGGTCAGACGCGAGTCGGCTGCCGGAAATTTTTCGAACGCAAAGCGCGGGATTTTGGTGACCACGTAGTCGATGCTGGGCTCGAAGCTGGCCGGCGTGGCACCACCCGTGATGTCGTTGCGCAGTTCGTCCAGTGTGTAGCCGATCGCCAGCTTGGCCGCGACCTTGGCGATAGGAAACCCCGTGGCCTTGGACGCCAGCGCGGAAGAACGGCTCACGCGCGGATTCATCTCGATCACGATCATGCGACCGTCCTTCGGATTCACCGAAAACTGCACGTTGGAGCCGCCGGTGTCCACGCCGATCTCGCGCAACACCGCCAGGCTGGCATCGCGCATGACCTGATACTCCTTGTCCGTCAGTGTCTGGGCCGGCGCCACGGTGATGGAGTCCCCGGTGTGCACGCCCATCGGGTCGAGGTTTTCAATCGAGCAGATGATGATGCAGTTGTCCGCCTTGTCGCGCACGACCTCCATCTCGTACTCTTTCCAGCCAAGCAATGATTCCTCGATCAGCAGTTCGCTGGTCGGCGAGGCTTCGAGGCCGCGCTTGCAGATGACCTCAAACTCCTCGGCGTTGTAGGCGATGCCGCCACCCGTGCCACCCAGCGTGAAGCTCGGGCGAATCACCGTCGGGAAGCCGACGTTCTTCTGCACGGCCCAGGCTTCCTCCATGCTGTGGGCGATGCCGGACCGTGCCGAACCCAGACCAATCCGGGTCATGGCGTCCTTGAATTTCATCCGGTCCTCGGCCTTGTCGATGGCTTCGGGCGTCGCGCCAATCAGCTCGACCTGGTATTTTTCGAGCACGCCGTGGCGCCACAGGTCCAACGCACAGTTCAGCGCGGTCTGGCCGCCCATGGTGGGCAGGATGGCGTTCGGTCGCTCCTTGGCGATGATCTTCTCGACCGTCTGCCAAGTGATGGGCTCAATGTAGGTGACGTCGGCCGTGGCCGGATCGGTCATGATCGTGGCCGGGTTGCTGTTGATCAGGACGACTTTGTAGCCCTCCTCACGCAGGGCCTTGCAGGCCTGCACGCCGGAATAGTCGAACTCGCAAGCCTGGCCAATGATGATCGGCCCGGCGCCAAGAATGAGAATGGTCTTGATGTCGGTACGCTTGGGCATTTACTTCTTCTCCATCAGGGCCACGAAACGGTCGAACAGGTAGCCGATGTCATGCGGGCCCGGCGATGCCTCCGGATGTCCCTGGAAACAGAAAGCGGGCCGATCGGTCCAGGCCAGGCCCTGCAAGGTGCCGTCGAACAGGCTCACATGCGAGGGGCGCAGGTTCGCCGGCAGGGTTTTCTCGTCCACGGCAAAACCGTGGTTCTGGCTGGTGATGCTGACACGGCCCGTATCCAGGTCCTTGACCGGATGATTGGCGCCATGGTGGCCGAATTTCATCTTGAACGTCTTGGCGCCAGCCGCCAGCGCCATGATCTGGTGCCCCAGGCAGATGCCGAAGGTGGGCACGCCGGAGTCGATCAGTTCGCGCGCGGCGACAATCGCATAGTCGCAAGGCTCGGGGTCTCCCGGGCCATTCGAGAAAAAGACCCCATCGGGTTGATACCGACGCACTTCGGCCGCCGAGGTTTGGGCCGGCACCACCGTCACCCTGCACCCCCGGGTTGCAAGCTTGCGCAGGATGTTCTTTTTGATCCCAAAGTCATACGCCACCACGTGGAACCGCGGCGCGGTCTGCTCGCCATAGCCCACATTCAGCTGCCACTCGGTTTGGGTCCACTCCCGGACGCTGCTCGTGCTGACGACTTTGGCCAGATCCAGCCCGGCCATGCTTGGCGCGCCTCGCGCGGCGGCAACAGCCTGCGCGACGAGTTCCGGCGTCACTTCGGCGCCTGCGGGCAGGGCCACGATGGCCCCATTCTGGGCGCCCTTGCTGCGCAGCAGGCGGGTCAGTTTGCGGGTGTCGATGTTGGCTAGGGCCACCGTCTTCTCGTCAACCAGGTATTGCTGGAGCGAGCGTGTCTGGCGGAAATTGCTGGCCAGCAGCGGCAGGTCCCTGATGATCAAGCCTGCGGCATGGACTCTGTCGGCCTCGACGTCCTCCTCGTTGACGCCCACGTTGCCGATATGGGGATACGTGAGCGTCACGATCTGCTGGCAATAACTGGGGTCGGTGAGAATTTCCTGATAGCCGGTGAGCGCGGTGTTGAACACTACTTCACCGACCGTGGTGCCAATGGCGCCAATCGAATTGCCGACAAAGACCGTGCCGTCTGCAAGCGCCAGGATGGCGGGCGGGAAATTTCCCTGAAAGGGCAAAAGCACTGGGTTCTCCGAAGGGTTGCGGGTACGCCCAAACGCGCTGAGGAAACGGGTTTCCTGCCGGCTGCTTTTGTGGGAAATGGCTAAGGCTGCGACTTGAGCGTACGAGGGATTGCGGAAAGCCTCTCATTATAGCCAGGCAATCCAGGGCGCGGCGACGCCAAGGGCTGTGACGGTCGTTGCCTGGCGATCAATTCGCGGCAAGTGCCACCGCTGCACTCGCATGCAGGCAAATGGCCGCCGCGGCCGCCACGTTCAGCGACTCTTCTCCCCCGGGCTGCGCAATGCGCACCCAGGCCGACGCCCGCGCGGCCAGGGCATCGTCCACGCCCTGCCCTTCATGTCCCATGACCCAGGCGCAGGGAAAAGGCGGCACCTTCCGATGCAGAAACTCTCCTTGGTGGGAACTCGTCACCACCAGCGGCACCGTCAACGCATCGAGAAAATCCATCGCAACGCCTTCGATGAGCCGCAGTCCGAAGTGCGCCCCCATGCCCGCGCGCAGCACCTTGGGCGCCCACAATGCCGCCGTGCCCTTGAGCGCGACGACCTGCCGGAACCCAAAGGCGCCCGCGCTGCGAAGGATGGAGCCGACATTGCCCGCGTCCTGCACCCGATCGAGCACCACCGTCGGTGCGTCAGGCGACAGCACCGGCGCTTGCGGAAGCTCCAGCACGAATCCCAGGGGCGCCGCCGATTCCAGGCCGCTGATCGAGGCATGGATGGCGTCAGGTAAAACTATATTTTTTATAGCATACTTTGACCAACTGGCGCTGGATTCATGCCAAAAAGACTCAGAAAATATAGCCAGAGATGGTCGCTGGCCGTGTGCCAGGGCCGCCCGGCACAGGTGATCCCCCTCGAGCCAGACACGGCCCAGTCGCCGGTACGCCCCGTTGTCCCGCGACAGGCGGCGTACGTCCTTGAGCAACGGGTTCTCCCGGGAGCTGATGAACACCGTCGACGAATCGCTCACCGCCACACCTCGGCAACCGGCGAAAAGCTCCGGCGGTGGATCGGGCAGGCGCCATGCAGGCGCAGGGCTGCCAAATGTGCCGCCGTGCCATAGCCCTTGTGGGAGGCAAAGCCGTAGTGCGGATAGGTCGCGTCAATACGCGCGCACCAGCGGTCGCGGTGAACCTTGGCCAGAATCGAGGCGGCAGAAATGGCCGGCACAGTGGCATCCCCCCCGACGATGGCCTCGGCCAGCACATCGAGTTTGGGAAGGCGATTGCCGTCCACCAGCACGCGGGCTGGCTTCAGGCGCAAGCCTTCCACCGCCCGTCGCATGGCCAGCAGGGTCGCCTGCAAGATATTCAACGTGTCGATTTCCTCGACGCTGGCCTCGGCGATCGCACAGCAAAGCGCCCGGGCACGGATTTCGTCATACAGTTTCTCGCGCCGGACCGCGGTGAGCTTCTTGGAGTCGGCCAAGCCCGAAATCGGTTGAAGTTCGTCCAGAATCACCGCAGCGGCCACCACCGGACCGGCCAACGGGCCCCGGCCAGCCTCGTCCACTCCGGCCACCAGACCGGGGGCGACCCAGGCCAGAGGCACCTGTTCAGCGCGCAAGAAGGTTTTCGATCGCATGAGTCGCCAGTTGAACCGTGTCGCGCCGCAAGTCATGGTGCAGCGCGGTAAACCGCTGTGCCAGCAC
>JAEWVY010000359.1 GCA_023396625.1 Pseudomonadota bacterium
CGCCAGGCCCTGGCGCTGCGGCGGTCCGCCACGCCCCTGACCGTCATCGACGTGGACGATCCGCTGTGCGCGGAACGGCAAGCGCCCGTCGGCGGCGTGGACTACGAGCAATTTCTGGTCGGCGGCGACCCGGCGTTCGCCTGGTCCGTGCCGGGCGACGAATGGGACGCCATCAGCCTGAACTACACCAGCGGCACCACCGGCAACCCCAAGGGCGTGGTGTCCCACCACCGGGGCGCGGCGCTGAACGCGATCTCCAACATTCTCGAATGGGACATGCCCAGGCACGCGGTGTACCTGTGGACGCTGCCCATGTTCCACTGCAACGGCTGGTGCTTTCCCTGGACACTGGCCGCCCGCGCAGGCGTCAACGTATGCCTGCGCCGCGTGGAGGCGCAGGCCATTTTCGATGCCATGCGCCGGCACGGCGTCACCCACTACTGCGGCGCGCCCATCGTGCACAGCCTGCTGGTCAACGCGCCGGAGGCGATGCGCGCTGGCGTGCCCCGCGGCGTGAAGGCCATGGTGGCGGCGTCGGCGCCGCCGGCCTCGATGATCGAGGGCATGGAGGCCATGGGCTTCGACCTGACCCATGTCTACGGCCTGACCGAGGTCTACGGCCCCGCCGCCGTCTGCGCCAAGCACGAAGCCTGGGACGCGCTGCCCCTCGGCGAGCGGGCGCGCCTGAACGCCCGCCAGGGCGTGCGCTACCACCTGCAGCGCGACGTGCGCGTGCTCGACCCCGACACCCTGCGCCCCGTGCCGCAGGACGGCGAAACCCTGGGCGAAGTCATGTTCAAGGGCAACATCACCATGAAGGGCTACCTGAAGAATCCCCAGGCGACGCAGGAGGCGTTCGCGGGCGGCTGGTTTCACAGCGGCGACCTGGCCGTGCAGTATCCGGACGGCTACTTCAAGATCAAGGACCGGGGCAAGGACATCATCATTTCCGGGGGGGAAAACATCTCCTCCATCGAAGTCGAGGATGTGCTGTACCGCCACCCCGACGTGCTGGTCGCCGCGGTGGTGGCCCAACCCGACGCCCGCTGGGGCGAGACGCCCTGCGCCTTCGTCGAACTCAAGGCCGGCGCCACGGTCACCGCGGAGGACATCGTGGCCCATTGCCGGCGCCACCTGGCCGGCTTCAAGGTGCCCCGCGCCGTGGTGTTCGGCGAACTGCCCAAGACCAACACCGGCAAGATCCAGAAATTCGAGTTGCGCAAGCGGGCCGGCTCGGCGAGCGCCATCGACGTGTGAGGGCGCGCGAGAGCTTGGGCTGGAAGTTACAAGCTTTTTAGGCCAGTATCCAGCGCTAAATGGTCATTGTTTGCTATTAAAATGGAAGTGAATGCCGGCGGGCTCGGTGTCGGTCAGTCGTAGCCGGCGCGCAATGCGACGTCGGAGCACGGAAAGGCGACGCACGGCAGCACATAACCTTCGGCCTTTTCTTCCGCGCTCAGGCCTGGCCATTCGATCTGATAACGCACCCGGCCCGCGGTCAGCAGGCCGATGCAGGTGCGGCAGGTGCCATTGCGGCAGGAGCTGGCCCACGGGATGCCGCCCAGTTCCAGGGAGACCAGCAGCGGTTGGTCGGCCAGCGCGTCGAACGGCTGGCTGTCCGGCTCGGCCGTGCCAGTGAAGAAGCCGTGGCTCGGCACGGGGGTGTTCACTCGTCGTCACCCCCCAGAATGCCGCCGAGCAGGCCACCGGCGCCGAACCCGCCGAGCACGGAACCCTCTTCCTTGGCGCCCCCACGCTGCGGCGCCGCGGCGAACACACGCGAGGCCAGGCGCGAGAAGGGCAGGCTCTGCAGCCACAGCGTGCCCGGGCCGGTGAGCCGGGCGAAGAACAGGCCTTCGCCGCCGAACAGCGCCGTCTTGACCTTGCCCACGTACTGGATTTCAAAATTCACGCTGGGCGTGTAGGCCACCACGCAGCCCGTGTCCACCAGCAGGGTCTGGCCGGCCTGCAACTCGCGCTTGACCACGGTGCCGCCCGCGTGCACGAAGGCCAGTCCATCGCCCTCGAGCTTTTGCATGATGAAGCCCTCGCCGCCGAAAAAGCCGGTGGACAGCTTCTGCTGGAACGCGATGCCCAGCGACACGCCGCGCGCTGCGCACAGGAAGGCGTCCTTCTGGCAGAGCAGCGTGCCGCCGAGCTGGCGCAGGTCCATGGGCAGGATCTTGCCGGGGTAGGGCGCCGCGAACGCCACGCGCTGCTTGCCCTGGCCCTGGTTGGTGTACACGGTGGTGAACAGCGACTCACCCGTGACCAGCCGCTTGCCCGCGCCCATGAGCTTGCCGAAGAAACCACCGGTCTGCGCGCTGCCATCGCCGAACACGGTGTCCATGGCGATGGCCGCGTCCATGCACATCATGCTGCCCGCTTCGCCCACCGCGGCTTCGCCGGGGTCCAGCTCGATCTCCACGTACTGCATTTCCGCGCCGCGAATCTCGTAGTCGATGACGTCCATGCCCACTGCGTGCTCCTGTTCCTGAAAAAGAAGTGATGAATCGAATCGCGCCGGCATCTTAACCACCGGCGCGCCGGCCCGGCGCAGCCCCCGCCTGTGCCCTGTCCCGCCTATGGATTTTCGGTATCACCGACAATCTTCGCGTTGTCATCACCCACCCTGGCCCCGCCATGACCACCCCACTCAAGATCGACTTCGTCTCCGACGTCTCCTGCCCCTGGTGCGCCATTGGCCTGGCCGCGCTCGAGCAGGCGCTGGACCGGCTGCAGGGGGAGGTCAGCGCCGAGCTGCACTTCCAGCCGTTCGAGCTCAACCCGCGGATGCAGCCCGGCGGCCAGGACATCACCGAACACCTGACGCAGAAGTACGGCTCCACGCCCGAGCAGCAGACGCAGATCCGCGACACCATCCGCCAGCGCGGGGCCGACGTGGGCTTTGCCTTCAACCCCGCCGGGCGGGGCCGCATCTACAACACCTTCAACGCCCATCGTCTGCTGCACTGGGCCGCGCTGGAACAACCCGCGCGGCAGCCGGCCCTGAAAAAGGCGCTGCTGGTGGCCTGCCACACGCGCGGCGAAGCCATGGAAGCGCCCGAGGTGCTGCTGCGCGCCGTGCAGGCAGCCGGGCTGGACGAGGCGCGCGCCCGCGCCGTGCTGGCCAGCGACGAATTCGCCGCCGAGGTGCGCGAACGCGAGGAGTTCTACCTGCGGCACGGCATCCATTCCGTGCCGGCCGTCATCATCAACGACCAGCACCTCATCTCCGGCGGCCAGCCTGCGGCGGTGTTCGAGCAGGCGCTGCGCCAGATCGCGCAGGCGCAGGCGCAGGCATGAACGCCTCGACCCGCCCGGCGCGGTATCGCGTCACCTTCGTCTGCATGGGCAACATCTGCCGCAGCCCCACGGCGCACGGCGTGTTTCGGCACAAGCTGCGGCAGGCCGGCTGGGCCGACGTGGTGCAGGTGGATTCCGCCGGCACGCACAACTACCACCCGGGGGCGCCACCCGACGAGCGCAGCCGGCACCACGCGGCGCAGCGCGGCTACGACCTGTCGGACCTGCGGGCCCGGCACCTGTGCGCGCAGGACTTCGAGCGCGCCGACCTGGTGCTGTGCATGGACCGGGACAATGTGACCCATGCCGAGAACGTGTGCCCGCCCGAGCACCGCCACAAACTGCGGCGCCTGACCGAGTTCTGCCAGCGTTTCGACAGCGCCGAAGTGCCCGACCCGTACTACGGCGGCGCCCGGGGCTTCGAGCACGTGCTCGATCTGGTGGAAGACGCCTGCGAGGGCCTGTTGGCGCACGTGGCGCAGCGCCTGTAGATCCCGAGGCGCGCACCCGGGCGGCGGGGTCGCCGCCGCGTGGCGTGTGCGGGCCGGCTCAGAACGACGAGCCCGGCTGCTGCAGGAAGGCCAGTTCCTCCGGGGTGGACACCCGCCCCAGCACGGCGTTGCGGTGCGGGTAGCGGCCGAACTGCGCCAGGATGGCCGTGTGCTGCTGCAGGAAGCGCAGGTTCCCCTCCAGCCCGGGCTGCGAGAACAGCGGGACGGCTTGCGCGTGCACGGCCAATGCCTCGCTGTGCATGTAGGGCATGTAGGCAAAAGCACGCTGCGGCGGCGGCAGGTCCCGGTCCAGCGCCTGTGCCACCAGGTCCTGCGCCAGCGCGAGTGCCTGCGCGTCGTGGGCGAAAGCCAGGGGCGTGTCGCGGTGGATATTGCGCGGGAACTGGTCCAGCACCAGGATCTCGGCCAGCCGTCCCCGCGCGTCCGCGCGCCAGGCATGCAGTTCGCCGCGCGCCGCCGCGGCCAGCGTGGCGCCGAAGCGCTCGCCGATCAACGCGTCCAGCGCGGCATCCTTGGCGAAGTGTTGCCTCGGGGTGAGTTCCTCGAACCAGAAACTGAGGACGTCGTGAACTTTTCGCATGGGGTCCATCATGCCAGCGGCACGCGGGCGCGTTTCGACCCGGGGCGCCGGGTGTGCGCCCTCAGTGGGTGACGAATTCGTAGATCACTTCCTCACGCTCGATCCGGCCCAGAAAATCGTCCAGGACCGCCTCGTCGTCGGTGCTGCGCCAGGTGGCCTCGGGGTCGGCGGCAAACAGCGGCTCGATGGCCAGGTCCAGGAACAGGCCGTCGGGCAGCTTGATCACCGGCGTGTCTTCCGACGTCTGCACGAGTTCCCAATCGTCGGGAACGGACATCTCCAA
>JAEWVY010000368.1 GCA_023396625.1 Pseudomonadota bacterium
TGAGGCTCAGGCCCACGGTGGAAGCCCCGGTGTCCACCATGAAACGGACCGCGCGGCCGTTGATGCTCCCGTTGCCCATGAAATGGCCTCCGCCATCGGCGCTCAGCACGATGCGCCGGCCTCCACCGGACGATCCGGCGGCGCCCACGCTGGTCGGCACATCGCCCAGGCGCAGCGCCTGCCGCCGGCCACCGATCTCGACCACCGCCTCATCCCCCGTCACGGACAGCACCTTCACGCCACGATGCACTTCGCCGACCGGCACCGCCCGGGGCGTGGCGCCATCCACGACCAGCAGCGCCTTGGCCCCCAGCACCCCCGTCAGCGCCACGGATTGCGCCACGGCCCCGCCACAGAGCCCCAGGCACACCGCGACCAGGCCAGCGCGGCGCAGGGCCGCACGGACAGCGACGTGGCAAGACACCACGTCAGCTCAATCGCGAAAGTTGTTGAAGCTGATGGGCAGCTCGGCCATGTCCTTGCGCAGCAAGGCCATCACCGCCTGCAGGTCATCGCGCTTGGCGCCGGTCACCCGGACGGCTTCGCCCTGGATCGCGGCCTGGACCTTGAGCTTGCTGTCCTTGATGAGCCGCTGGATTTTCTTGCCGTCCTCCGTGGCAATGCCGCTCTTGACCTTGACCACCTGCTTGACCTTGTCGCCGCCCACCTTCTGGACGGCCCCCTTGTCGAGGAAGCGCACGTCCACATTGCGCTTGGCCATCTTGTTGCGCAGGATATCTTCGACCTGCGCAAGCTGGAACTCTGCGTCCCCGTAAAGGGTAATTTCCTTGTCCTTGAGCTCGATCGCGGCAGAGGTTCCCTTGAAATCGAAACGCGTGCCGATTTCCTTGGCAGTGTTTTCCACCGCGTTTTTCACTTCCACCAGATCAGGTTCGCAAACGGTGTCAAAAGAAGGCATTTCGGACTCGAGAAGAAAAATGGGCGATGCGACAATTCTCCCATGATCCTCGAGCACGATGTCAGCCTGCAAACCCTCAACACCTTCGGCATCGCCGCCCGTGCCCGTCATCTGGTCCGCGTGCGCGACGAGGCCGACGTGCAAGCGCTGCTGGCAGACCCGCTCTGGCAGTCGATGCCCAAGTTCGTGCTCGGCGGCGGCAGCAACGTCATCCTCACCGGCGACGTCAAGCCGCTGGTGCTCAAGGTCGAGATTCCGGGCCGGCGCATCGTCGGAGAAACCTCGCGCGCCTGGATCGTCGAAGCCGGCGCCGGCGAGCGCTGGCACGACTTCGTGCGCTGGACACTCGACCAGAACCTGCCCGGACTGGAAAACCTGGCCCTGATCCCTGGCACCGTCGGCGCCTCTCCGGTGCAAAACATCGGCGCCTACGGCGTCGAGCTGCAGGACCGCTTCGATTCGCTCGACGCCATCGACCTCGAGACCGGCCAGCGGTTCACCCTGGACGCCGCGCAATGCGCCTTCGGCTATCGCGATTCGGTGTTCAAGCACGTGCGCAGCGGGCCGAACGGACTGGGGCTGGCGCACCGGGCGCTGATTCTGCGCGTGCGCTTCGCGCTGCCCAAGGCGTGGAAGCCCGTGCTCGGCTACTTGGATCTGGAGCGGCGGATGCAGGAAACAGGCATCCATGCGCCCGGCGCGAGGCAAATTCACGACTGGATCTGCGCCATCCGCCAGGCCAAGCTGCCGGATCCCGCCGTCCTCGGCAACGCCGGCAGTTTCTTCAAGAACCCCACGGTCACACCCGAGCAGTGCGAAGACATCATCGCGCGCGACCCCGGCGTGGTGCACTACCCCATGACCGATGGCAGCGTCAAGCTGGCCGCGGGATGGCTGATCGACGCCTGCGGATGGCGTGGCAAGACCGTCGGCCACGCCGGAGTGTATGAAAAGCAGGCCCTGGTGCTCGTGAACCGGGGCGACGCGGAACACCCCTGCACCGGCGGCGAAGTCATGACACTGGCCAAGGCCATCCAGACCAGCGTCTATGAGCGCTTCGGCATCCGGCTCGAACCGGAGCCGGTGGTGGTGTAGGCAGCGCCCGCGAAAGTCGCCCTGCGCGGGTCGGCAAGATCGGGGGCGCCAAACCGATCTGGAAAACGGCCTGTAGCGCAGTTATAGTGCGACCGATTGCAACGCATCCACAGGAACCAAGGGCCATGAAACGTCTCCTCCTCGCCTTGTTCATGCTGATGAGCATGTTTTCCGCCGCAGCGCAGGATACGCGCCGCATCGTCGTCGGCTTTGCCCCGGGTGGCACGCTCGACGTTCTGGGCCGGGCCGTGGCGCAGGCCCAGGCGGAAGACAGCGGACAAGCCTTCATCGTTGAAAACCAGGCCGGCGCTGCCAGTCTGGTTGCCGCGCAGTTCGTGGCGCGGGCCCGGCCCGACGGCCATACCGTGCTGTTGGCGCCCGTGGTGGTTTCCGCCTTTTTTCCGCACATCTACCGGAAACTCAGCTTCGACCCCCTGGGCGATCTGGTCCCGGTCGCCGAGTTGGGCACTTTCAACTTCGCGCTGGCAGTAGGCGCCAACGTGCCCGTCAACACACTCGCCGAGTGGCTGGCCTACGTCCGTGCCCATCCGGGGAAAACCTCGTTTGGCTCGTTCGGCGCAGGAACTCCGTCCCACTTTCTCGGGGTGATGCTGAACCGGGCCGCGGGAACCGACACGCTGCACGTGCCCTACAAAGGGGGGGCGCCAGCGATGCAGGCGCTGCTTTCCGGGGAAACCCAGGCCGCCTTCCTGCTGACGGGCGGCATGACGATCGAGCAGGCCAAGGCCGGCCGCATCAAGGTGCTGGCCGTCACGGGCAGCACCCGGTCGGCGCTCCTGCCTGGCGTGCCCACGTTCACCGAAGCGGGACTGGGGCTCAAGGAAATGGAGAACGCATCCCTCTGGTATGGCTTCTTCGCGCCAAAGGGCACGCCCACGGCGGAAATCGAGCGGCTCAATCGCACGCTGGTGACGGCCATCCGCTCGCCCAAGGTGCGCGAAGCGTTGGCGCGCGAGGATATCGCGCCCAGCAGCCTCGGGGCCGCGGACTTTG
>JAEWVY010000042.1 GCA_023396625.1 Pseudomonadota bacterium
CCCGCCAGCAGCAGGGCCGCGGCCCCGGCCGCCATCGGCCTGATCCAACGCTGATCAAATTTCATTGCATAACCCTGAACGGATATTTGGTACCGAAAAAACGCCCTGGCGCTCAGGCCAGGGCGCACAGGGTGTCACGCCAGGCTATCCGCCCAGATATTGCGCGCCCAGCCCATGGCGATGCGGCCTTCCAGCTCGCTGGCCATCTTGGACACACCACCGGAATCCGGTACGGCCAACATGGTTTTCTTCCCCGCGTCATAGCGGTGCACGCTGGCCACATGCACCGCGTCCTCTTCGGTGACGAAGCTGTAACAGGTGTTGTTGTAGATCGGCATGGTCGCGGGCGGCTTTCCGCTCAGCAATGCCACGACTGCGGCCGCGCAGGTCTTGGCCTGCTGGTTGGCCATGTGGCCCGACTTGGGCATGCCCGGGGCGGCCAGGATCGAATCGCCGATCACGTGCACGTGTTTCGCGACCTTCGATTCGAAAGTCAGGAAGTCCACCTCGCACCAGCGCTTGTTCGCCGTCGCCAGACCCGTGCGCGCGGCAATATCGCCCGCGCGCATGCTGGGCACAACGTTGACCACCGCTGCCTTGAAGTCGTCGTTGAACTCGAACTTCAGCGTGTTGGTCGTGGCGTCCACATCGGTCACGCGGTGCTTGGGCCGGTACTCGATCATGCCGTCGTAGTGCTCCTTCCAGGCCTTGAGGAACAAACCCTTCTTGGACTGAATATCGTCATTGGCATCCAGAATGACCACCTTGCTGCGGGGTTTGGCCCGCTTGAAGTAGTTGGCCACCATGCATGCCCGCTCGTAGGGCCCGGGGGGGCAGCGGTAGGGTGCCAGGGGAATGGACAGCGCATAGACCCCGCCATTGGGCATGGCTTCGAGTTGCTTGCGCAGGGCCAGCGTCTGCGGTCCCGCCTTCCAGGCATGCAGGACCTTGTCCTGCGCGCCGGGCCGGGACATGCCGGGCAGTGTCTCCCACATGAAGTCCACCCCCGGCGACACGATCACCCGGTCGTAGGGCAGCACGCTACCGCTGGCGAGCCGGATGAGCCGCTTGTCCACGTCGATGGCGTCCACCCTGTCGCGTACCAGTGTCACGCCATGGCGCTTGACGAGGCCATCGTAGGACATCGTGATGTCGGCCATGGTCTTGGCGCCATTGAGCACCAGGTTGGAAATCGGACAGGAGACAAAGGCCGCGTTCGGCTCGACAAGGGTCACGTCGATGCCGTGGTCGGACCACATGCGCAGGTATTTGGCGGTGGTGGCCCCGCCATATCCCCCGCCCACGACCACCACCCTGGGCTTGCTCCCGCTCACGCTGGCACAGCCCGCCATCAGGGCCGTGCCCGCCCACAGGGAGCCCGCCGCGGCGGTCTGAACGAATTGACGACGTTTCATGCCAGCCTCCTCATTTCTTCAGCGACGCGAAATACGCCGCCAGTTGTTGAAGTTGTTCGTCGGAATAGCCCTTGGCAAGCTGGTGCATCAGCGTCGCGGGCTTGCGGCCCGTCTTGAAATCGAGCATTTTCTTGAGCAGGTCGTCCCGGTTCTGCCCGGCCAGGGAATCCATGCCCTTCTCCGCCACGCCATGGGTGCCGTGGCAGTTGGCGCAGGCCGCGGCCCAGTTCCGCACTTGCAGCGCGTCCGTCTGGGCCGTGGCCCATGAGGCCATCAGGCCCAGGCTGGTGGCCACAAGCCACCGTGTCGAAGTTCTCATCGAGTCTCCTTTCCATCTGATCAAAACCCGCCGAACCAAGCCCTCATACATTCTTGATTCCGAATGTATGAAAGTTAATGGCGGCTAGTCTACTTCGGATAACCCTTTTATCTTTAAGGGAAATCCCGAGGCGATCAACAGAAAAATCGGTGGCGGGCGGGAGGCCCCCGCTCCAGGGAAACAGCCTCAGCCCGCAGCGGCGGCGGCGACTTCGCTCTCGATGGCGATCTGCGTGCAGACAGCACGGCACAGCGTGACGACGCGATCGTTGACGATGCGGTAGTAAATCTGCACGCCATCGCGCCGCTTGCCAAGCACCCCCGACTGATACAGCGTGTTCAGATGCTGCGACATGTTGGGCTGGGTGGTGTCGATCTCGCGCAGCAACTCGCCGACATTCTTTTCGCCATTGCACAAGCTGGCGATGATCTTCAGCCGCATCGGCGCCGACATCACACGAAACACCTCTGCGGCCAGCTCGAAAACCTGGTCGGATTCGGTAAATGACGGTGTCGTCCTTGGGACGGAAGGTTTGTTCATGGACAGGGATGTGTCAGGCTGCGGTCTGGCTCGAGGATAAGCCAGCGCGGATTTTGCAACAGAATCCCCGATGGCGCCAAACCTTGGGGACATCCTTTTTCAGGCCATTCCCACCTGTCCCCGATCGACAGCCGGTCACCCTGCCGATCTGGCCAATATATTTTGGCAAAAATGCCATTTCCCAGCGTCAAATGGACATTGTTTGCTATTGTTTTTAACTACTCAGGGTTGCGCACGCAGGCGCTCGATCTCCGCGCGCAAGTCCCTGGCCCAGGTGCGCCGGTCCCGGCCCCGGGCGTGCTCGGGCGGACCAAAGTCGACCACGGCGGTGATATCCGGTGCAGTCAGCGTCCGCCAGACCGAGCCCAGCAGGCTATCGTCCTCGATGTAGCGGGGCGCCAGGCTCGGGGCGCCACTGGAGGCATCGACGAACTGCAGGGCCACCGGGACCACCGCGGCGCCGGAAGCAATGGCGGCCTGCAACAGGTTGGCGTGAAAAGGCAACAGCCGGCTGCCGTCGCTGGTCGTGCCCTCCGGAAACACCGCCAGCACCTCCCCCGCGCGCAGGGCTTCGGTCATCTCTCGCACGGTGCGCAGGGCGTCGCGGCGGGAAGCCCGTTCGATGTACAGCGTGCCCGCCGCTGTCGCCAGCGTCCCGATCAACGGCCAGCGCCGGATGTCCGATTTCGAAATGAAGCGGCAATGTCGCGCGGCGTGCATCACCAGAATGTCGAGCCAGGAAATGTGATTGGCCACCAGCAGCACAGGCCCCATCCGGGGTGGCTCACCGCGCACGACGAGCCGGATCCCCCACAGGGCCAGGAGCTGCCCCGCCCAGGCCTGGACACGGGCCTCGCGGTGCGTGGGAGCCAGTTGTGGGAAATGCCGGTATATGGTCCACAGCCCGGTGACGATGTGCAGCACGCCCCTGAGCAGCCGTGCCGCGGCGCGCAGCCCTTTCATCGGTCGATCAAGGAAATCAAGGCGCTCGCGTCGGCATGCACCCGGATGGCCGTTCCCACGGCCCGCCTCATCGCCCCGTCCCGGCGTCCCAGGCCACATGCCCACCCACCAGCGTGGCCACCACCCGGCCCGGCACGACGAGGCCCGAAAACGGTGTGTACTTTCCTTGGCTGCGCAGAAGATCGGGTTGCACCACCCACTCCGCATCGGGATCGAACACACAGATGTCCGCGACACCGCCCTCGATGAGCCGGCCCACGCTTGCCTGCAGCGTGCCCAGGGCCGAGCCCAGCACGCGCGCCGGCTCGCTCGTCACCACCGCCAAGGCCCGCTCGAGGCCCGCCCCGCTGTCCCGTCCCCATTTCAGCGCCATGCTCAGAAGCAGTTCGACGCCCGTGGCACCGGGTTCGGCCTCGGCGAACGGCAGGGTCTTGGCATCCTCGTCCACGGGCGTGTGGTCCGACACCATCGCCGTGAGCGTGCCATCGGCCAGCGCTGCCCGCAGGGCGTCGCGGTCGCGTTGCTGGCGCAAAGGGGGCGTGAGGCGGGCGCGGCTGTCGAAATAGCCGATGTCTTGATCGGTCAGGTGCAGCGAGTTGATGCTCACATCGCAGGTGACCTCCAGCCCCTCCGCGCGTGCAGCCCTCACCAGGGCGAGCCCCGCCGCACTGCTGAGCCGGCACAGGTGCACACGGGCCCCCGTGGATTTCATCAGCTCGAAGATCACATGCAGGGCGATCGTCTCGGCGGCCACCGGGACGCCGGACAGGCCCATGCGCGTGGCCAGTGGGCCGCTGGCCGCCACGCCCTTGCCCAAATGGGCGTCCTGAGGCCGCAGCCACACGGTATAGCCAAAAGTGCTCGCATACTGCATCGCTCGCTGCAACACCTGCGTGTTGCTCAACGGCACCTCGGCCTGGCTGAAGCCGACGCAGCCCGCCTCGGTCAATTGCACCATTTCGGTCAACACTTCACCCCCGAGGCCTCGCGTGAGCGCCCCGAGGGGAAAGACGCGCGACTGATGGAGTTTTTCCGCCCGGAACCTGAGCATTTCCACCAGTCCCGGCTCGTCGAGCACCGGCTCGGTGTCGGGAAGACACGTCACGCTGGTGACGCCACCCGCGACGGCCGCGGCCATTTCGCTCTCCAGCATGCCTTCGTGTTCGTGCCCTGGTTCGCGCAGGCGCACCGCGAGATCCACCAGGCCCGGCGCCACGACACAACCATGGGCCGCGATAACGCGGTTGGCCGCGAACCCCGCCGGGGCCCGCCCGATGCCGACGATGCGCCCGGCCGCGATGGCCACATCGCCCATGGCGTCGTATTTCGTGGCCGGATCGATGATGCGTCCGCCCTGGATCAGTAGTTTCATCAAGCCACCACTTCCACTTCCGTGCCCCTCAGGCCTCATTGCCTGCAACGATGCTCATGACCGCCATGCGCACCGCGATGCCAAAGGTGACCTGGGGCAAGATCACGCTCTGCCGGCCATCCACCACCGCCGAATCGATTTCCACGCCGCGGTTGATCGGCCCCGGATGCATGACGATGGCATCGGGCCGGGCCAGAAGCAGTTTCTCCGGGGTCAGCCCGTAGCTCTTGAAGAATTCCTGGCTCGAAGGCAGCAACGCGCCGCTCATGCGTTCGTTCTGCAGTCGCAGCATGATGATCACGTCGCAGTCGCGGATACCCTCCTCCAGCGAATGGCAAACACGCACCCCCATGGGGGCCATGTCCGCCGGCACCAGCGTCTTGGGCCCCACGACCCGCACCTCGGCGCAACCCAGCGTGGTCAACGCATGGATGTCCGAGCGCGCCACGCGCGAGTGCAGCACATCGCCGACGATGGCCACGGTCAGGTTGGAGAAATCCTTCTTGTAGTGCCGGATCGTGTACATGTCCAGCAGTCCCTGCGTGGGGTGCGCATGCCGCCCATCCCCCGCATTCACGACATGCACGTGCGGCGCGACATGCCGCGCGATGAGGTAGGGGGCACCCGATTCACTGTGGCGCACGACGAACAGGTCCGCCGCCATGGCGCTGAGATTGGCGATGGTGTCCAGCAATGACTCGCCCTTGGAGGCGGAGGACCGCGCGATGTCCAGATTGATGACGTCGGCACTCAGCCGCGTCGCCGCGATCTCGAACGTGGTGCGCGTGCGCGTGGAGTTCTCGAAGAACAGATTGAACACGCTCTTGCCGCGCAACAAGGGCACTTTCTTCACCTCCCGGTCGCTGACGCTCACGAAGTTTGCCGCCGTGTCCAGAATGTGGGTCAGGATGTCCCTGGAAAGGCCCTCCGTGGACAGCAGGTGAATCAGCTCGCCATGCTTGTTGAGCTGCGGATTGCGCTGATGCCACATGATCACCGCCCTTCCACACGAAAGCTGAACGCACCGGAATCCTCGCGGGCCAGCGCCAGCGACATTGACGCCGGCAACGCCACGCGGGCAGCGGCGAAATCCGGCTGCAGGGGCAGCTCGCGCCCGCCCCGATCCACGAGGACGGCCAGCTTCACGCTGGCGGGCCGGCCATAGTCGAACAACTCATTGAGCACGGCCCGGATCGTGCGCCCGGTGTAGATCACATCGTCAAGCAGGACCACCTCCGCCTCGTTGACGTCGAAAGGCAGCACGGTCTGTCCGCCCTGGGACAGGCCTCGCCTGGAAAAATCGTCGCGATGCATCGCCGACGAGATGATCCCCGGTTGCCCGTCCAGCCCGAGATCCCGGTGCAGGCGCTCGGCCAGCCACGCACCGCCCGACCGGATGCCCACCAGCCGGGCACCCGGAGCGCGCAGGCCGCGCAGCCCCCCCAGCAATTCGGCATACAGGGCCTCGGCGTCCAGTTGCAGCCGTCCCGTGTTCGGCGCGCTCATGCGATGCTCCTCAGAAATTGTTCAAGAATCACGCAGGCTGCGCCGGCGTCGGCATCACGCGCGCCGGACTGTTTCGCCTCGGTCGTGCTGAAGCGCTCGTCGACTTCATACACCGGGAGACGGAACCGGCCCTCGAGTTGACGGGCGAAGCGCCGCGCCCGAAGCGTATTTTCATGTTCCCCCCCGTCCGGATGAAATGGGACCCCCACCACCAGGGCATCCGGCTGCCATTCGAGGACGCGTTCGGCGATCCGCGCAAAACGGGCATCCCCCGCCGCATGAATTGTCGCTTGCGGGGTTGCGCCTTGGGTCAGGCGATTGCCCACAGCCACGCCGGTGCGCTTGAGGCCGAAATCAAAAGCCAGAAACGTCTGAAGATGAACCGGAACTTCCTGTCGCGCAAGAGGTACGCTCATGCGTGCCCCGCCTGAGGCGACAACATCCATGCCTGCACGCCCAGCAGCGCGAGCGCGCGGTCATAGCGTTGCTCGACTGGCGCCTCGAAAATCACGGCGGGATCGGCCATGACGGTAAGCCAGCTGTTTTCCCCCAGTTCGGACTCCAGCTGCCCGCCGTCCCAGGAGGCATAGCCAAGCGTGACCAGCACACGCCGGGGCCCGGCGCCCGTGGACAAGGCCTCCAGCACGTCCTTGGAGGTGGTCATCTCGATCCCCTGCGCGACGGCCATCGTCGAGGCATACACCGTCGTGGCCTCCGGGTGGTCTGCCGTGACCATGGTTTCGTGGAGTACAAAACCCCGCTCCGTCTGCACAGGCCCTCCCTGGAACACGGGCGCATCCGAGAGATCCGCGCGGCGAAGCGGCAGATCCACCTTGTCGAAAAGGTGCTTGAGACGCATGTCGCTGGGCTTGTTGATGATCAAGCCCAGCGCTCCGCGATCCGTGTGCTCGCAAAGATAGACGACGCTGTTCGCGAAAGCCTCGTCCTCCAACCCGGGCATGGCGATCAGGAAATGATGCGTCAGGTTGACAGGGGCAGAATCGATGGCCATGGCAGGAATTTTAGCGGTGAACAACGGCAAGCCGTTTCACGCCGGACTGATGTGGTTCCGGCGGGATCTGCGCGCGCACGACAACGCCGCGCTTCACCACGCGCTGCGCAGTTGCGCACAACTCCACTGTCTTTTTGTCTTCGACCAGGACATTCTTGCGCCCCTGAACCGAATGGACCGGCGGGTCGAATTCATCCAGGCCTGCCTGGTGGAGCTCGACGCCACGCTGCGAGCCCTGGCCGGACACGCCGATGCCGGTTTGATCGTGCTGCACGCCTCGGCGCGGCAGGCCGTCCCGCGCATGGCGCGCTCCCTGGGGGTCCAGGCGGTCTTCGCCAACCAGGACTACGAGCCTGAGGCCAATGCGCGGGACGCCGCGGTACGAGGGGCGCTTGCGGATGCCGGTATTGCGCTGCACATGCACAAGGACCAGGTGGTTTTCGCCGGCAACGAGCTCCTGACCGACCAGGATCGGCCCTACATGATGTTTGCCCCCTACAAGAAAAAGTGGCTCGAGCGCGTGAATGAGCATTTACTTCAGCCCTACCCCGTCGCTCATCACGCGAAAGCGCTTGCGCCGCGACCCGTCCCGCTGCGCAGGCCGGTGCCCACACTGAGCGACATCGGCTTTCAGGCCGCCGGTCTCGATGCCCGACAGCTCGCGCCCGGGTCCGCTGGCGGGCAACGCCTCCTGGCCGATTTTCACGACCGCATGGATCGCTACCACGCGGTCCGCGACTTCCCCGCCCTCCGTGGGCCGAGTTATCTCGGCGTGCACCTGCGATTTGGCACCCTTTCGATCCGCCAGCCGGTGACCCTGGCGCGCCACGGCCTCCTCGCCGGGAGCCCGGGCGCGGCAGCATGGCTGAACGAACTTGTCTGGAGGGAGTTCTACTTCCAGGTGCTGGCCCATTTTCCTCACGTGGCGACACGAAGTTTCAAGCCCGAGTTCGACGCCATCGCGTGGGAGCGTGGGCACCACGCCAAAGCGCTTTTCGAAGCGTGGCAACAGGGCCGCACCGGCTATCCGCTGGTCGACGCGGGCATGCGGCAGTTGGTGCAGACGGGCTATATGCACAACCGGCTTCGCATGGTCGCTGCAAGTTTTCTCGTCAAGGACCTGGGGGTCGATTGGCGCTGGGGCGAACACTATTTCGCCCAGAAACTCAATGATTTCGATCTGTCGGCGAACAACGGCGGCTGGCAATGGTGCAGCTCGAGCGGCTGTGACGCGCAACCCTGGTTTCGCATCTTCAACCCGGTCACGCAGAGCCGGCGATTCGACGGCCAGGGAAAATTCATCCGCCGCTACATTCCGGAACTGGGGAAACTATCCGATGACGCACTGCACGCCCCATGGCTGGCCCGACCGCTGGACCTTGCCAGCGCCGGCGTCACGCTCGGGAAGACCTATCCGTTTCCCCTGGTCCAGCATGAAGACGCACGTCGACGCACCCTGCAACGCTATGCCGTCATCAAGAAACCTGGCCCCTGAGCCGCCCCCGTGCCCGGCAGCTGTACCCCTCTGCCCCACAGCCTGCTTCAGGCGGGCACCGGCGCCTCGGCATAACGACGGACGAGGCTGAGCAGCTCTTCTTCGGAATAGGGCTTCCCAAGATAGTGGTTGACACCCAGTGCCTGCGCATGCTCCCGATGCTTTTCGGCGATGCGGGAGGTGATCATGACGATGGGAAGCCCTTTGAGCCCAGGGTCCGAACGGATGTTTCGAGCCAGATCGAAGCCATCCATGCGCGGCATCTCAATATCAGAAAGCACCAGCGCTGGCCGCTCGTCCTGCAGCCGCTCAAGCGCTTGAAGCCCATCGGCGGCAAGCGCCACACGGTAACCTTCACGCTGCAGCAGGCGCTGAGTCACCCGGCGGACCGTGATCGAATCGTCAACGATCAGGACCAGCGGAACCGTGGTGCCAGCAGACACGGGTTTTCTGCGCCCATCCCCCGCCCCCACTGCCGACTGCGCCGCCGGCAATGCACTCATTTGCCGGGCCTGCTCTCCGTAAATGCTCGCGAGCGCCACGGGGTTGTAGATCAGAATCACCGCACCCGAAGCCAGCACCGTCAGACCCGCAAGCCCTGGCAGCCGCGAAAGCTGTGGCCCCAGATTCTTGACCACCGCCTCCTGGTTGCCAAGGATTTCGTCCACGTGGATGGCCACACGTTGGTTCGCGCTGCGGAAAATGACGACCGGCATCGTTCTCGCAGCAGGTTCGTCACTGCGCGAAGAGGCCTGAAGCAACGCACCAGACCAGAAAAATGGGACGGCCTCCCCGCCAAACTGCATCGACCCTTGACTGTACGCCTGGGCCAGTTCCGCTGGCGTCACCCGGCGAACGAGTTCCACCAGATTGGCTGGCACGCCGACGGACAGCGCCCCGCTGCGCATCACCACCACCTGCGTCACCGCTGTGGTCAGTGGCAACACCAACTTGAAGCTCGTGCCTGCGCCGAGTTGGGTATGCGTTTCGATACGCCCCCCCAGCGATTGCACCTCGGCACGAACCACATCCATGCCGATGCCGCGCCCCGCCAGTTCCGTCACCTTGGAGGCCGTGGTAAACCCCGACATGAAGATGAGGTTGGCCGCCTCTTCGTCGCTGAGCGACTGGTCTGCCGTGATCAGCCCCTGCTGGACCGCACGTTCGCGGATGCGCGGCACGTCGAGTCCGGCCCCATCGTCGGCAAATGTCCCGGAGACGTCGTTGCCCGCCTGCTGCAAGTCGATCGTGATACTCCCTACCGACTCCTTGCCTGCAGCGACCCGGTCCGCCTCATCTTCGATACCATGAACGACGCAGTTTCGCAGCAAGTGCTCGAACGCACCGGTCATGCGATCCAGCACCCCCCGGTCCATTTCGATAGAGCCGCCATGGATGTCGAGCTTGACCTGCTTGCCCGTTTCCTTGGACGCCTGGCGCACGACCCTGTAGAGCCGTTCGGACACCCCCTCGAATTCGACCATGCGGGTGCGAAGCAGATCCTGCTGAAGCGCCCGCGTCTGCCGCGCCTGGGCCACGAGATCCTCCTCGGTCGCCTCCACCGTGCGCTGGATACTTCGCTGCACCGTCGCCACGTCGTTCACCGACTCCGCCATCATGCGGGTCAGTTCCTGCACCCGGGTAAAACGATCGAACTCCAGCGGGTCGAAGTTCTGCTGTATTTCCTTGGCTTGTGCCATGCGAGACTGCATCTGGCTCTCGGCCTGCAACTCGATGTCCCGCAGCTGAAGACGCAAGCGGTCCAGGTTGTCCGTCAGATCTTTCAACGAACCTCTGAGCTGGTTCATCTCGGCTTCGAGACGGGAGCGGGTGACCATCACCTCCCCGGCCTGATTCACCAAGCGATCCAGCAGCTGGGAACGCACCCGCACCGCCTGATTTGCCGCGGCCCGCACGGGAGCGATCATCATCGGCGCGGGCATGGCGATTGCCGGCATGGCCTTCACCGGCTCGGCTGGCGCCGCCGCCGGCAAGCCCGGGGCGGGCGCCATCGCCCCCTGGTCCTCGATGGCTTCTGCCACGATGGGCACCGCCGCTTCAATCCGCGCCGCCTCGACCGGTTCGGACTGCAGATTGACTGCCCGGAGCGTCTCGAACCGGCCCTCGATGGCGTCCAGACGCGCCAGCAAGGGAGCGATGTCTCCGCCCTGAACGGGGGCTGTCCCCAGTCCCTCGATTTCGGACTCCAATCGGTGAGCCAGTTCGCCAAGTTGCATGGCGCCGGCCAGGCGTGCGCTGCCCTTGAGCGTATGCAAGGCGCGAAGCACTTCCCCGCGCGCCGAATCCTGATCCGGATGGGCGGCCCACTGCCGCAAGGCACTGCCCAGCCGGGGAAGCAGTTCCCCTGCTTCCTCCTCGAAAATCGGGAACAGATCCGGATCGAGCACGTCCGCCACGTCCAGGTCGTCGGTGCCATCGGGCAACATCACTGGCAAGGCCTGGACGGCCTGCGAAACTTCGGCACTCAGCGGCAAGGATTGCATCGCCGGCTCTGCAACCGACCGTCCGCCAGCCTCCACGGGTTCCGACCCAAGACCGGTGAATCCCGAGTCCTCGGGCATGGAGACCGCTTCTTCCCAAGGTGTCGCGGCAGGTGTCTCCGGCGTTGCCGCTACCACACCAAATTCCAGTGCCCTGAGTTCCGCGACGATGGCGGGGTCCGGCTCCTTCAGGAAGCCGGCGGCGAACTGGTGCAACAGCCGTCGGATATCTTCCGCCGCAGCCGAAAAGACTCTCGCCTGCACGGCAGTGCCGCCCCGCTGATCATGCATGTGCTGGAGCGCGTGCTCCAACGCGCGCGCCATCTCGGAAAGCGCCGAAAACCCCACGGTTGCCGAGCTTCCCGCCAAGGAATGCGCCAACGCCTCTGCCTCGGGTGGAACCCCCCGATCCAGCTCCAGCGCCCATTCGGTAAGCAGTGTCGTCAGGCGGCGCGACCACTCGTCCGCCTCATTGAGAAAGACGTTGTAGAGCGGGATACCAATGCGCAAGTCACCAATCACCTTGACCTGCTCTTCTTCCGTCACCTCGTCCGCTATGGCAACCCCTGGTTCGAACGCCTCCGTCGGCTGGAGCGGCGCCTGACCCGGAGGCTCCTCAACCCCCGTCGCCAAGCCAGGCAGCGCATCGCCGCCCATCTCGATGAATTCCACCGCCTCCTGCCCGATATCCTGCAGCTCAGTGGCCTCTGCTATCGCGGCGATGGTCTCCGCGACAGGCGCGGGCTGTGCCTGCCGGGGCAGATCCAGATCCATCTCCTTCGGCGCGGGAGGCTCCGTCGTCTGAATAGGCCGCAATGCCTCGACCTCGGCCGCGACCACTGCCGCCTCGGCAACAGGCTCGACGTCCACCGTGGGCTCGCCCGGTACCTGAATCGGCAGAAAAACATTGTCCCTGCGCAGCGCTTCCGCCGCCACCTGGAATGCCTGCGCTGTCCACGGCTCGGCCCGGGCCTGCTCAACATCTTCCACCCATTGGCTGAAAGCCTGGAGCGATTGACCGGCCAGTTGACAAAGTTCGTGGCTTGCAGGCTTGTGATCTGCGAGCCACAGGTTCAGCACCTGCTCCAGCGCCCACGCGGCTTCGCCGAACACCATGAGCCCCACCATGCGTGAGCTGCCCTTGAGCGTATGAAACGCTCGGCGCAGAACGGTCAACTGCTCCGTGTCCCGCGGATCGCCGCCCAGCGCCTCCACCGCAACCAGGCCATTTTGAATCACCTCTCGCGCTTCCTCGAGGAAGATCGCCTGCAGATCGTCTTCTTCCACCTCGGCATCGTCGCGAGCGGCCTCGGCCGGCGCCTCGACCCTGGCCAGCTCGACCGGCAACTCAGGTTCCACGGGGCCAACCGTCAGGTCGGGAAGGGCTCTCGCTTCCTCCAGATCCAACGCACGCACGGCCTCGGGCATCTCGGCCGGCATCTGCAAATCCACGGACCATTCGGGTGTGGCCACAGAGGGCTTCTGCAGATCCTCGCCCGATGACGCGCCCCCATCCGCTGGGGCATCCCCAGGCTGCGCCGACGCCGGCACAGGCCCGGGCGTCACCGGAGGTATCGGCAGCGTCAACTCGGCAGCGCCATGCTCGGGAGCCGCGCGCCCCATCAATGGACGCAGTTCACCCAGGCTCGAATCGAAAATGAAAAGCTTTTTGGCCAGCGCCGGTTGATAGTTCAGCATGTCCATCAACAAACCCAGCGCACCAAGGTTATTGCCCAGTTTGTCGAAGGTTCCCGCAAGACTGGCCTTCTCTTCGTCCGCATCAGCCGACACGATCCGTTCCACACATTCACGCATGTGGACCACGGCGCGGGACGCTTCGTCCAGCCCCAGAACCGACAGCACGCCCCGCATCTGCGAAAACAGCGTCGGCACGGCGTTCAATACGTCTTTTTCCTCCGGTTGGCGGAAAAACTGGTCCAACGCCTTCTCCGCCTCGGCAAGCGTCACCCGCAGTTCACCGACCACGGTCCCCATGGTCTGCCGATCGCTGACCCGCCGATAGAGGTCTTCCATCCATGATTCGAGAGGTTCCGCGTGGCCTCCAGCGCAGACATGGTCGAGACGTTCGGCGAGTCGGTTGGTGCGCTCCCCCAGTTCCTCTTCATCGAGATTGCGGTCCGCAAGCGCGGCCTCCAGGTACAGCACCGATGTGGCGACTTCCAGGGCAAGCTCCGCCGCCGGTGGCGTCCCTGATCGGGCGGTCATTTCAGCGGCGTGCCTCAGCCCATCCGCAAGACGCTGGCTTTGGGGATGCAGCCTGACAATGGATTCGGCCACCAGCCCGAACTGGTCCACCACCCCCTTGAGCAAGGTCGCATTGCCTCCCGCCAGAGCCGACCAGGTCTCTTTGGCAGCCTCGATACGCTTGCGCGCCTGTATCAAAAGTGCCGGGTCAAACCGTCCGTACCGTCTGGTCTCGTAGTCCACCACCTCATGGGCAGTCAGCCTGTAGGCTTGACGCACCGCGATCAGCGCGGGCACCTGGTCTGAATCGCCGGGGGGAACAGACTGCGCACAGAAAAACAGGAGATCCCTGGCGAGTCGCTCGGACACCTGTTGATCGCCCCGCGCAAAGGACGCATAGTGAAGCAGCACCTGAGAGGCCGCCCGCTTGACATACAGATCCACGGGCAGGAGCGCATGCGCAATCGCCTCGAAGAAAGCGGCGCCGATGGCCCAGAAGATGCGTGCCGCGCCTTGCGCCACGCTGTGGGACACCCCCAGGCTGACGTCGCGCATCAAGGCCGCGGCCTCGGCATCCCCTTTCTGCATGACCCGAAGCACCGCCTGGTCCACCAGGGTGCGTTCGGGCAATTGGACACTCGCCTGTGGCCCTTCCTCACGCTCCCGTGCGGGCTGCAGCCAGCGCCATTCCACCTCCCACAGATCCGCCGGATGGATGCGCTCCGACGCCGCGAGCAGCTGGGCATCGCGATACTGTGGAAACAGGCCGACCGCGGATTGTCGGGTGCCCCCAAGAAACAGTTCGAGATACTCCACCAAGGCGAAACTGGCTCGCTCCAGGACCGATGCCGAGGTGTCGTTGCATTTTTCTGGGCGCTGCACAAACTGCTGCACCGCGGACTCCATGGCCCGAAGCATCTGGGCGGGCCCGGCGAACCCCACCATTTCCAGCGCTCCCACCGCCTGATGGAGCTGTTGCCGCGCCATGCGCAGCTGGCTGGCATCCACCGAAGCGAGGTCTGTTCCCCTGGCTGCCTCCGTGTCCCTGACATAACGCTTGAGTGACTTGTTTGCCGCATCCAGGGATTTGCGAAGTTCGTCCAGAACCCAAGCCAAAGGCCCGAGATCATTCACCTCGGCCTCTTGGGCATTCGCGCTGGCAGCTTCATCGATTCGCATGGCTTGACGCACTCCGCGGGTAAGGTATGAGGGTCGGACCCTGCAGATCAGGCGATCTTGAAGCGTGCCACCGACTGCCGCAACTCTTCCGCCATCCGTGAAAGCTCGCGCACCTGGGTCGCGGTCGAGCGCGTCCCCTCGCCGGTTTGTTCCGTCACGGCAAAAATATGCTGGATATTGCCTGCCACTTCGTTGGCCGACACCGCCTCGTGGGAGGCTGAGGCAGAGATTTGCTCGATCAGTTCCGCCAGCTTGCGCGACACCCGGTCGATCTCGGACAAAGCCGTGCCGGCGTTGTCCGACAGTTTGGCCCCCTCGACCACACCCTGCGTCGACCGTTCCATGGCGGCCACGGCATCCTGCGTGTCCGTCTGAATGGCCTTCACCAGCGCCGAAATCTGCCGCGTGGCATCCGCAGAACGCTCGGCCAAGCGCTGCACTTCCTCCGCCACCACCGAGAACCCCCGCCCGGCTTCGCCTGCCGATGCCGCCTGAATGGCCGCATTGAGGGCCAGCACGTTGGTCTGTTCGGTAATGTCCGAAATCAGCTCTGTGATTTCGCCGATCTCCTGCGAAGACTCGCCCAGACGCTTGATGCGCTTGGACGTCTCCTGGATCTGGTCGCGGATGGCGTTCATGCCCCCGATCGCGTCTTGCACCGCCTGCAGACCCGACTCGGCGGCCTGCAGCGAGTGACGCGCAACGGATGCGGACTCCTGCGCCTGGGAGGACACCTGGTTGATTCGTGCGGCCATGTCCAGCACGGATTGGCCCGTTTCGCGAATCTCGCGAAGCTGTTCGGTTGACGCGGCCAGCAGTTCCGTGGAGGTGTTCTCCACCTGCGAGGTCGTCTGAGCCACCCGCGTTGCCGTGTTCTGGACGTTGCCCACCAGCAGGCGCAATTCCTCGACGGTGTAGTTCACGGAATCCGCGATGGCGCCGGTGATGTCTTCCGTCACCGTCGCTTCCTGCGTGAGATCGCCTTCGGCGACCGTCTGCAACTCGTTCATCAGCCGCAAAATGGCTGCCTGGTTCGCATCGTTGACGCGTTTGGCTTCCTGTTCCTGCCCCTGCGCTTCAATCCGTTGCCGCTCGGCGATCAACTGCCGCTGCCGGCTGTCCTGCAATTGCACGTAGGCCAATCCCCCCGCCCCAGCCAGCGCCAGAACCGCAGCCGCCACCAGCGCAGCCAGGGGACCGGCGCCCAAGCCCGTGCGTTCGGAGAGCTGGGCCTGGATGCCCTCAAGGCCTTTGCGCATGGCCTCGCTGTCCGTGAGGATGACCGTCTGCGCCTCACGCGCCGAGACCAGCCCCTGCAGGTTACCCAGAATGGCGCTGGCCTGGACCCGGGTGTCCTCGTAAAGCTTGAGAAGCGCCTCGAGACGCTCACGTGCTTGCGGGTCCTTGGTGCCCGTCAGTCGCAACTCCGGACTGCCGTCCAGCAAACCCTGCGCAATTTCCTTGAAAGAGTTCAGATCCTTGCCCAGCAGGAACACTGCTTCCGGACTGACCCCTTCCATGGTCAGGAACTCGTTCGCCGACTTGCCGATCCGCTGGGTCAACATCACCAGTTGGCCTGCCGCCGAAATGTCGGTCGCCGGCGCACTTTGCTGCAGCTTGAGCGAAGAGACCGTTTCGGCAATTTCCAGAAGATCCGACGATTGGCGGTTGATGGTGCGCAGTGCGGCTCCCACCTGGGTCAGGATCTTTTCCTGCTTCGTCACGATATCCTGGCTTTTCTCCGCGCGATCCACCATGGGCAAGATGGCATCGAGTCCGGCTCCGGTTTCACCGGACACACCCTCCAGGCCCAGTTCCGCGTCGCCATTCTTCAGGCCACGCACTGTTTTGGCCAGAACGCTCCCGCTCTCACGCACTTCCGGAAACGCCTGGGGACTCCCCACCAGCGCCTGAGAAACCGCCTTGGCAAGCCGTTGTGACTGCATCAGCGCCTGACCTGTTGCCCCCACCTGCCGAGCCACGGTGTCGGCCTGCCGAAGGGAGTAGAACGTCACCCCCGTCAGCACCAGCAGGGACAGGCCCAGAACAACAGCCAGAACGCGCTGGTGCTGCGCCGACGTGCGGGCTCCAAGCAGGGGCAGCGTCAGCAGGTCACCGGCCGCGCCTTCCTCGGTTTTCTCCACGCCAGCCACGGCAGCGACACCGGGATTCACGCGGCTTTCCGCGAAATCGGCCGTGCTCAGTTGCTCCGACTCCAGGGCTTGCGACCGGTCCTCTGTCATCGGGGCCACCGACACCGAGTCGTTCGTCGCAAGCTCGGGCGACGCCGCATCCGGCTGCCTGCCGAGGAGTTTATTGAATTGATCGATGACGGACATGTTGACGACCTTCCAAGGGTTCAAGCACTGATGCTTAGAAAAGGGGGATACAGGGACAGGCCTTGCAGATTGATTTCCTGCCATTCGGCCCCATCCCGGTCGGTGTAAATATGACCGAGGTAGTTCGGCGCGTCGACAGGCGGAGAAGCGGAAGCCGTGAAAGTCTCCACGCTTTTGAGGCCGGCAAGCTTGTCCACCAGCAAGGCGCAATTGACATTGAGCGCATCGTTCAGCGCCACCAGCCGGCTTTGGCCTTGGGACAGTTCATTGCGCACGGATGCCGCCGCGCCGCGAATAAAGGCGCCCAGATCGACCACCCCGCTCACCCCTCCCCGCAAATTGGCCACGCCCACGAACCAGGGCTTGGCATGGGGTACGGGGTGGACCGTCGTCCAGGGGAAAATCTCCCCGGCGTGGTTCAGAGGGAAGAGGTATTTCCCGCCACCTGCTTCCACGGCCAGCCAAGACGCCGCGCTGCCTGAAGCGCGCGCTTCCTGCAACCGGCTGGCGAGACGACTTTGAAAAGCGCGGAGTGCTTCGCGGCTCGCCATGGGCTCAGCTCAAGGCCTTGATTTTCGCCAGCAGGTCTGCCGCGTCGACAGGCTTGGTGACATAGTCCTTGGCGCCTTGGCGCATACCCCACACCCGGTCGGTTTCCTGACTCTTGCTGGTGCACATGATGATGGGAACATCGGAATACAGAGGGTCCCGGGAAATGGCGCGTGTCAACTGGAACCCATTCTGACCAGGCATCACCACGTCCATCAGAATGAGATCCGGCTTCTCCTCGCCCAGCCGGCGCATGGCGTCTTCCGCGTTTTCAGCCGTTTTCACGGCAAACCCGTGCTTGCGCAGCAAATCGGACAAGAACATCAACTCGGTCTTCGAATCATCGACGACCAACACCTTCCGGATGGACATCACGCTACTCCTAGATTGACTGAACCAAACTGCTTGACTGCCTGCAGCAGCTGGTCTTTTGTAAATGGCTTGGTCAGATAGTCTTGCGAACCCACCATCCGACCACGCGCCTTGTCAAAGACGCCATCCTTGGAAGACAACATCACGACCGGAACTGTGGAAAATTTCACGTTTTTCTTTATAATCGCGCAGGTCTGGTACCCATCGAGACGCGGCATCAGGATGTCGCAAAAGATGATGTCAGGGTGGTAATCGTTGACTTTGGCAAGCGCGTCGAAGCCGTCTTCAGCCAGCAGCACGTCGTGCCCCCCCTGCTTCAGAAAGATTTCCGCGCTGCGTCGAATGGTGTTGCTGTCATCGATGACCAACACCTTGTACCCGGATCCGGTCATACTCACGTCGCTGCTCTCCCGGCTGTGTCTGCATCCTGCGCCAACAGGCGACAGGCTTCGCATTGGCTACTCAAATTTCAACCATCTCGAAGTCTTCCTTGCGGGCACCGCACTCCGGACAAGTCCAGTTCATGGGCACAGCCTCCCAGGGGGTGCCCGGCGCGACGCCATGCTCTGGGTCACCTACTGCCTCGTCATAGATCCATCCGCAAATCAGGCACATCCACGTCTTCGATTGAGTCACAGCTTAAAAGGCCTTCACATAGAATGCAACGATTGTATCGACGCTCGTGGACCGCTCAGGGCTTGCACGAGGCCTCGCGGGCGCATTCCAGCCTATGACTTACCCCAATCCGCCCACGGATACCGACACCTCCCCCCGGGCTGAAGACGATGACACACCGCCTTGTGTGCTGGTGTTCAATGCAAGCGACCCCAGCGGCGCAGGCGGGCTGTCCGCGGATGTGCTGGCCATCACCTCCGTCGGCGCGCATGCGCTGCCTGTGGTCACGGGCGCACTGGCGCGCGACACGACCGGTGTCTTCGATTTTTTTCCTCTTGAGGAAGACGCCGTCACAGAGCAGACCCGGGCCATTCTCGAGGACGCCAGCGCCAAGGTGATCAAGGTCGGTTTTGCCGGCAGTCCCGAGAACCTCAGCGCCATCGCCGAACTCGCCAGCGACTACGCGGACATCCCCGTGATCGCGTGGATGCCTGACCTCTCCTGGTGGGATGAAACCCGGATCGACCAATACCAGGACGCATTTCGCGAATTGCTGCTGCCACAAACCACCGTGTTGGTTGGAAACCACAGCACCTTGTCGCGATGGCTGCTTCCCGATTGGTCCGGCAAGAGAAATCCCACGCCCCGTGATCTGGCGCGGGCGGCATCGGAGATGGGGGTGTCCTACACCCTGGTCACTGGCATCGTTCTCGCGGACTCGTTCCTGGACAACGTGCTGGCCACGCCACAAAGCACACTGGGCAGTGAAAAATTCGAGCGCTTCGACGCCGCGTTCATCGGCGCCGGAGACACGGTGTCCGCCGCGCTCGCGGCGCTGGTAGCCACCGGCAGCGACTTGGTGGCCGCGGTCAGCGAGGCACTGCACTACCTCGACCGCAGTCTCGACGCGGGATTTCGCCCCGGGATGGGCAGCATCGTGCCCGATCGACTGTTCTGGGCGCAACCTGATGACGACCCCTCCCACGACGACGGCATGACCCTGCCGGACATTCTGGACATCCCTTTCAATGAAACCAAGCACTAGCCCGCCTTCCGACGCCAACGCCCAATTGTTCGAACGCGCCCGCCAGGTCATTCCCGGCGGCGTGAATTCACCCGTGCGCGCCTTCCGCGCCGTTGGAGGAACACCACGCTTCATCACCCGGGCACAGGGCGCCTACCTTTGGGATGCCTGCGGGCAGCGCCACATCGATTACATCGGCTCCTGGGGGCCCATGATCCTCGGCCATGGACACCCTGCCGTGCTTGAAGCCGTGCAGAAGGCCGCCATGGACGGCCTTTCCTTCGGCGCGCCGACCGAGCGGGAAATCGAATTGGCCGAGGCCATCATCGCCCAGGTGCCGTCATTGGAAATGGTCCGCCTGGTCAGTTCCGGCACCGAGGCGGCGATGAGCGCGATTCGCCTCGCGCGCGGCGCGACCGGGCGCAACAAGCTCATCAAGTTCGAAGGCTGTTATCACGGCCACGCCGATGCGCTGCTCGTGAAGGCCGGCTCTGGCCTCGCCACTTTTGGCAACCCGACGAGTGCCGGCGTGCCCGCCGAGGTCGTGAAAGACACGCTGGTGCTCGAGTACAACCACCTCCAGCAGCTCGAGGAGTGCTTTGCCCTGCACGGCAGGGACATCGCCTGCCTGATGATCGAGCCCATCGCCGGCAACATGAATTTTGTACGCGCCTCACTCCCCTTCATGCGTCGCTGCCGGGAGCTTTGCGACGCGCATGGCGCCTTGCTGGTGTTCGATGAAGTCATGACGGGTTTTCGTGTCGCCCTCGGGGGCGCGCAAAGCGTGTATGCGCGAGCGCTGCCGGGCTTCCAGCCCGACCTGACGGTGATGGGAAAGGTCATTGGCGGCGGCATGCCGTTGGCCGCCTTCGGCGGACCGCGCGCCCTCATGGAACAGATGGCCCCTCTGGGCCCGGTCTATCAGGCCGGCACCCTGTCGGGCAATCCGGTCGCCACGGCATGCGGCCTGGCCACCCTGCGTGAAATCGGCAAGCCCGGCTTCTTCGGCGAACTCTCCCGCAAGACCCGCACGCTGATCGACGGCCTGAAAGCCGCCGCCGCCGCGGAGGGGGTGCCCTTCAGCGCGGACAGCGAAGGCGGCATGTTTGGCTTCTTCCTGCTGCCGCAACTGCCGCGGAACTACGCTGAGGTCATGAAGACCGACGGGCCGAAATTCAACACCCTGTTCCATGGCCTGCTCGACCGGGGCGTCTACATCGCCCCCGCACTCTACGAAGCCGGTTTTGTCAGCGCCGCACACAGCCCCGAAGACATCGCACAGACCATCGAAGCGGCTCGGGAAGTTTTCCACGAAATTCAAAAAGCATAGCTAACTATGACCAGTTCACACTGGGAAAAGCGAATTTCTTTGCAAATTTCTTCACGCCGAATGGGCAGCACCTGGTCTGGCGGTCACTCATGACGCGCTGTCCTGGCTGAGCAGCCAGGCGATTTTTCCTTTGTCCGCCACGCCCAGTTTGAGGTAGGCATTGCGGAGATGGTGCTTGACGGTGGCCGGCGACAGGTCGAGCCGGCGTGCCACCTCCTTGTAGGTCAAGCCGCTGGCGAACAGTCCCGTGACCTGGCGCTCCTTCGGTGTCAGATCCGCGACCGGGGAACGTTTCCTCACCTGAATCACCACGAGTTCCGCGACATGCCGGACCTCCACGGTGATCCGGCTGCCGACGAAACCCGATTTTCCGGTGCCCGAGGGACCCAGCGCGATTTCCGGCGGCAGCACCGGCCCCGTCCAGTCGGGCCACTCCATCCGCATGAAATCGGCCAGCGTGCGCTCCGCGAATTGGAGCGTGCCGAACCCATCGCAGAGGGCCATGGCACTTCGCACAGGCCCCATGCCCGCCTTGATTTGCGCGATCTGATGGATCCGATTCAGGTTGGTGGCCGAGGCGATGTGGGGCATCACGGCCGCCACGAAGGTCACGTCATCTTCCGAGAAAGGGCGGCTCACGTCGCGCCGGTAAAGTGAAAGAAAGGCATGCAGTCCCAGAATGGGATCGTCGGCGAAACAGACCAGGGCGTGCGCCAACGCGTATTTCCGGACATAGGCCCGGAACGCCGCTGTCATGCGCGCGTCGTCAACGGACATGCGCAGCGGTTGGCCTGACCTCGCCATGAGGCGGCCTGCCAGGGGGTCCTCCAGCTTGAGCCGCTCCCAGTCCAGGGCGCATTCCAGAGGCAGGCGATAGAGACAGCTGTTGTGCATCACCGGCCCCCCCGGGGTCAGCGCCGCGCGCCCGACCCATCCCGAATCGAAGGCAATGCCCCGCTGCAGCAGGTCGAACAGCCGTGGCTCGAACTCGTCGATCGGGGTGTCCAGTGCCAGTGGATACAGGTCCAGCAGCACGCCTCCCAGCGCCGCCACGGGCGAATCGAACGGACGCGCCACGGCCACCGGGCCGTGGTCAGCCGGACCGGCGCGCGCAACACGGCAGAACGGCCACCACGCTGCGGTCAATTCTGGATCGGACTCGGACACCCTCGGTGCGTCCGCGGGAAGAGAAGACACGTGCGCATTGAACATGGCGAGAAATACGCCGTCAAGCCTGCCCCGCGCCACGGCCCGGGACATCCTCCATTTGGACGATGGCCTCCGCGGGAGCTCCTGCCTAGACTGCGTTCATGCCTTTTCCAGGAGCCACCATGGTCACGCAAGTCTCGAAAATCGGCCACCTCAGCACCGAGTCGGAAGCCATCCTCACGCTGGAACACCAATGGTGCGACAAGGTCCGGACACAGGATGTGGAATGGATCGTGAATCTTTTTTCTGACCAGGGCCGGGTGCACCCTCCCGGCGCCGACCCCGTCGTGGGCACGGAAGCACTCCGGGCCTTTTGGCGGGAGATGGCCCACACAGCGGGCCTGTCCGTCTCCTGGTGGCCCACCCTGGTGCATGTCTCGACCGCTGGCGACATGGCCTATGACGTGGGTGCGGCCTCGACGACCCTGCCCGATGGGCGCACCATGGCGGGGAAATACCTCGTGGTCTGGGTGCGGCAAAACGGCCAGTGGAAAGTGGCCGTCGACATGTTCAGCCCGAACACCATGCCCTGAATCCCCGCCGGAGTCCGGATTCCCTCACCAAGCAAGGAGCATTCAATGACGGAGCTGTGGAAGTTGTCGGCCGGGGAACTGGCCTCACGCATCGCCGGTAAGAAAGTCACGTCGACGGAGGTGGTGGCAGCCCATCTGGCGCGGATCGAGGCCGTGAATCCCTCGGTCAACGCGATCGTGCACGTGCTGGCCGATGAGGCTCTGCAGGCCGCAGCCGAGGCGGACCGCAGGCTCGCGGCGGGGCATCCCATCGGCCCCCTGCATGGCGTTCCGTTCACCGTGAAGGAAAACATCGACGTGGCGGGAACAGCGACCACCTGGGGCGTGCCGGCCCTGGCTCACGCTGTGGTGCCCGCCGACGCGCCCGTGGTGGAGCGCATGCGCCTGGCCGGCGGCATCGTCATCGGCCGGACCAATCTGCCGGACATGGCC
>JAEWVY010000078.1 GCA_023396625.1 Pseudomonadota bacterium
TAGCTGGCCACTTCCGGCGACAGCCCCTTGTCCTTGAGGTAGCTGGGCATGTGCACGCCGATGAACACCACCTGGAAGCCGCAAACGAAGTAGCCCGCCATCAACAACTGGAAACTGGGATAGCGGAACGCCTCGCGCAGCGCCTGCAGGATGGTCTGGTCGCGGTGGACCACGCCACCGGCGAAACCCGGCTCGCGCAAACCCCAGGCCAGCGGCACGATCAGCAGTGCGGCGAGGCTGAGGACCACCAGCGCCTGCTGCCAGCCGACGCTGCCGATCAGAAGACCTTCGGTGGGCACCATCAGGAACTGGCCGAACGAGCCGGCCGCCGCGGCGATGCCCATGGCCCAGGACCGCCGCTCGGGCGCCACGTTGCGCCCGATCACGCCATAGATCACGGCGTAGGTCGTGCCCGCCTGCGCCATGCCGATCAGCACGCCGGCCGTCGCCGCAAACAATGCCGGGGTGGGGGCGTGGGCCATGCCGAACAGGCCCAGCGCATACAGCAGCGCGCCGGCGATGAGCACGCGCAGCGCACCGAACCGGTCCGCCAGCATGCCGGCAAAGATGCCGGCGATGCCCCAGGCCAGGTTCTGGATGGCGATGGCCAGGGCAAAGGTTTCGCGTGTCCAGCCCTGCGCCTGGGTGACGGGTTGCAGCCACAGACCAAAGCCGTGGCGAATGCCCATGGACAGTGTCACGATGGCCGCGCCGCAGAGCAGGACCTGGTGGATGGGGAGTGTTTTTCCGGGTGGATTTGTCATTTCGCGAAATGTAGCGAATCTGCGAAGGCGCTGCTGCACCGGTCGGGATGGGCCCGCCAGCCCGGGGTTGAAGCTGTATGGATTCACAGCCAATGCCGGGGGCCGCTTTACAATGGACACCATGGCTTCCCTGAACGAATCCCCATCTTCCAACGCCTACG
This sequence comes from Pseudomonadota bacterium, assembly GCA_023396625.1. Classification (GTDB taxonomy): domain Bacteria; phylum Pseudomonadota; class Gammaproteobacteria; order Burkholderiales; family Burkholderiaceae_C; genus JAEWVY01. Next base: position 926 of record JAEWVY010000078.1, read on the forward strand.
CCGAGGGCTCGATCCGCGTGCTCAAGGGCCTGGAGCCTGTGAAGCAGCGTCCGGGCATGTACACCCGCACCGATAACCCGCTGCACATCGTGCAGGAAGTGATCGACAACGCCGCCGACGAGGCCCTGGCCGGTTTTGGCCGCAAGATCCGGGTGACGCTGTATGGCGATGGCTCGGTGGGCATCGAGGACGATGGCCGCGGCATCCCCTTTGGCCTGCACCCCGAGGAAAACGCGCCGGTGATCGAGCTGGTGTTCACGCGGCTGCACGCGGGCGGCAAGTTCGACAAAGGCAAGGGCGGCGCCTACAGCTTTTCCGGTGGGCTGCATGGCGTGGGCGTGTCCGTGACCAATGCGCTGAGTTCACGGCTCGACGTCACGAGCTGGCGCGGCGGGGAGGTGGCGCGGGTCGTGTTCGGCGGCGGTGACGTGGTGGAGCCCCTGGTGGTTCGGCCGGCTGGCGCCGGCGAGCGGCGCAGCGGCACGGCCGTGCGTGTCTGGCCCGACGCGAAATACTTCGAATCGTCCGGACTGCCGCTGCACGAACTGACGCACCTGTTGCGCAGCAAGGCCGTGCTGATGCCGGGCGTCAGCGTGACGCTCACGAACGAGAAAACAAAGGAGACGCAGACCTGGCAATACAAGGGTGGGCTGCGCGACTACCTGATGCAGACGCTCGCCAGCGAGCCGGTGATTCCGCTGTTCGAGGGCGAGGGCCACGCCGACGGCCAGAGCGAAAGCTTCGCCGAAGGCGAGGGCGCGGCCTGGTGCCTGGCCTTCACCGAGGACGGACCGGTGGCGCGCGAGAGCTATGTCAATCTGATTCCCACCAGTGCCGGGGGCACGCACGAGTCGGGCCTGCGCGAAGGCGTGTTCCAGGCCGTCAAGAGCTTCATTGAGCTGCATGCCCTGCTGCCCAAGGGGGTGAAGCTGTTGTCCGAGGACGTGTTCGCCCGGGCGTCCTACGTGCTCAGCGCCAAAGTGCTGGACCCACAGTTTCAAGGCCAGATCAAGGAACGGCTGAATTCGCGTGACGCGGTGCGGCTCGTGTCCAGCTTCGTGCGCCCGGCGCTCGAACTCTGGCTCAACGAGCATGTCGAGCATGGCAAGCGACTGGCCGAACTCGCCATCCGTGCGGCGCAGAGCCGCCAGAAGGCCAGCCAGAAGGTGGAAAAGCGCAAGGGCTCGGGCGTCGCGGTGCTGCCGGGCAAGCTCACCGACTGTGAAAGTCGCGACCTCGCGCACAACGAGGTGTTCCTCGTCGAAGGGGATTCGGCCGGCGGCAGCGCCAAGATGGGGCGTGACAAGGAGTGCCAGGCCATCCTGCCGCTGCGGGGCAAGGTGCTCAACACCTGGGAGGTCGAGCGCGACCGGCTGTTCGCCAACAACGAAATTCACGACATCGCGGTCGCCATCGGCGTGGACCCGCACGGCCCGGGCGAGACGCCGGACCTCTCGGGCCTGCGCTACGGGAAGATCTGCATCCTCAGCGACGCCGACGTCGATGGCTCGCACATCCAGGTGCTGCTGCTGACCCTGTTTTTCCGGCATTTCCCGGCCCTCATCGAGGCCGGCCATGTGTTCATCGCCCGCCCCCCGCTGTTTCGCGTGGATGCGCCGGCGCGTGGCAAGAAGCCGGCAACCAAGGTCTATGCACTGGACGAGGCCGAACTGGGCGCGATTCTGGACAAATTGCGCAAGGAGGGCCTGCGCGAAGGGGCCTGGAGCATCAGCCGCTTCAAGGGGCTGGGCGAGATGAATGCCGAGCAACTGTGGGACACCACGCTCAATCCGGACACGCGTCGCCTGTTGCCCGTCCGACTGGGGGCGCTCGATTTCGCGGAGACGTCCGGGCTGATGGGGCGCCTCATGGGCAAGGGCGAGGCGGCGGCGCGGCGCGAGTTGATGGAATTGCACGGCGATGCCGTGGAAGTGGACATCTGAGGGCGCGGATGCGGGCGATGGCCATGACACTACTTCGTTTGCTTTTTATGAACATTTTTTGCCGTTTCCCAGCGTGGAATGGCGTTCTGCTGCTATTGTTTTTTATAGGCCCGGCGCATGCGGACGTGTGGGGCTATATCGATGAGCGGGGCACCGCCCATTTCGCGGCACAGGCGCTGGACGAGCGCTACGAGCTGTTCTATCGCGGCGGCGAGGTGTTCGACACGGGCGAGGCGCAAGGCGTGGCTCCGCTGGCGAGCGGCCAGCCCACGCCGGGGGTGCCCTCGGGCCTCGTGACCTATTTCGAGGTGTCGCCAAGTTACAAGGCGGTGCGGCATCTGCTCAGCGAGGCGGCGCAGACCCATGGGATCGATGTGGAGCTTCTGCAGGCGCTGATCGCCACCGAATCCGGCTTCGACGCCTCGGCGGTGTCGCCCAAGGGGGCCGTGGGCCTGATGCAGCTCATGCCGGCCACGGCCGGGCGTTATGGCGTGGTGGCCGACGCGCGTGCCAGCGTCGAGAAAAAGCTCACCGATCCCGGGACCAATGTGCGCGCGGGGGCGCGTTACCTTCGCGACCTGCTGTCGCGCTTCTCGGGGCAGCTTGACCTGGCGCTGGCGGCCTACAACGCGGGCGAGGGGGCGGTTCAGCGCGCCGGCAACCGCGTTCCCGACTACCGGGAAACCCGCCAATACGTCAGCACGGTGACGCAGTTGTACCGACTGCTCAAGCCCCCGGCCGCCGTCACGCGCCAGCGCGCCATCGAACGTGTGCGCATGACGCTGCCAGCGGGCCGCGCCAACATGACCTCCCCCGCCTTCGCAGCTGCCGGCCCCCTGGCCGGCCCGGACGAGACTTTGCCCCGAAGAACGACCAGCCGACACTCGATCTCACCCCGCCCGAATCCGACGACTCGCTCAACCTCGCCACCTACGCCCAGCGCGCCTACCTCGAATACGCCCTCAGCGTGGTCAAGGGCCGCGCCCTGCCCGATGTGTGCGACGGACAGAAGCCTGTCCAGCGCCGCATTCTCTACAGCATGCAGCGCATGGGCCTGGGGTTTGGCGGGGCCAATGGCGCCACGGGGGCCAAGCCGGTCAAGAGCGCGCGGGTGGTGGGGGATGTGCTGGGCCGCTTTCACCCGCACGGGGACCAGGCCGCCTACGACGCGCTGGTGCGCATGGCGCAGGATTTCTCGCAGCGCTACCCGCTGATCGACGGCCAGGGCAATTTCGGCAGCCGCGACGGCGATGGCGCCGCCGCCATGCGCTACACCGAAGCACGGCTGGCGAAGATCACGCGTCTGCTGATGGAGGAAATCGACGAGGGCACGGTCGATTTCCAGCCCAACTACGATGGCTCCACCGAGGAGCCGCGGCAGCTGCCCGCCCGGCTGCCCTTCGCGTTGCTCAACGGCGCCAGCGGCATTGCGGTGGGCCTGGCCACGGAGATTCCGAGCCACAACCTGCGCGAGGTCGCCGATGCCTGCATCGCGCTGATCCGCAACCCAAAAATGAGCGACGAGGACCTGTTCGCCCTGATTCCCGGACCCGACTACCCGGGAGGCGGCCAGCTCATCAGCCCGGCGGGCGACATCGCCGAGGCCTACCGGACTGGCCGCGGGTCGCTCAAGTGCCGGGCCCGCTGGAAGATCGAGGATCTGGCCCGGGGACAGTGGCAGCTGGTCGTGACCGAGCTGCCGCCGGGCGTGAGCACGCAGCGGGTGCTGGAGGAGATCGAGGAACTGACCAATCCCAAGGTCAAGGCCGGCAAGAAGGCGCTGTCGGCCGAGCAGGCCCAGCTCAAGGCCAGCGTGCTCGCGGTGCTCGATGGCGTGCGCGACGAGTCGAGCAAGGACGCGGCCG
>JAEWVY010000203.1 GCA_023396625.1 Pseudomonadota bacterium
CAAACGGGTAGGCGTGCTGGGCGATGGCGCGCTCGACACGCGCGGCCAGCGCCACCAGCGTGTCGAGCAGATCCTGGTCGCGGGCCGCCTTGCCTTCCAGCCGGGCCGTGATGTCCGCCAGTTGCCCTTCGGCCTCGGCCAGCACCGGGGCCAGCAGTTTGGCGACGGGCAAGCCCCGCAGGGCCATCAGCCGGTAGGTCTCGAACTCGAGCAGCCGCTGGGAAATCCGGCCCGCGCGGGTCTCGGACGTCCCCGGCGGGCACACGACCAGCATGCGCTCGAAACCGCTGGCGCGCAGCATGAAGTCGGTCACCACCAGGGACGGTGGCCCGCCGCGGCCCACGAGCGACGCCACCACGGCATGCCCGCCCAGCCAGGCCTGCGCCCGCGCCAGCGTCGCCTCCACCGGCAGCGGCGGTGCCTCGATCAGCGCCAGCTTGATCGCCGCGACGGTCCTGCCCGGCAGCGCCGCCAGCCATTCGGGCGCCACGGCCAAGCCGGGCAGCAACGTCGGCTCCTCCGCGTCCAGATCCGCGCCGGGCGGCAAGGGTTGCACGATGGAGTAACGCGTGAATTCGGTGTGCCGCTCCCATTTGACCGTGCAGCCGGCCAGGCGCAACCGCAGGAAGTTGACCTGCAAAGCCTCCGGCTGGAGGCCGGCCTGGCCCGGCAGGCGCCGCAGATGCTCGCATTCCATCTCGCGCGTGACACCGTCGTTGCGCAAGGCGACATACACGATCAGCGCCGGCAGGCGGATGCGCGCCGGCGGGCGGGCATGGACTTCGTTGTGCAGGGTGGTCCGCCAGTCGTCGTCCGGCGGCAACAGCGCCAGCCGCGCTGGGGCGTCCGGGTCAGCGCGGGGAGCCGTGGGGGCGGCAGCGGCATTCATCGCCACGATTTTGCACGCAAAACCCGCCCGCGCGGTGGTGCCGGCCGCGCCTTGGCCTGATCCTCGCCCACCCCGAAAATTCCTTTATTCATAGCACGAAATGTCCATTTCACGCTGGAAAATTGCCAATTTCATTCAATATTCTCAACTGCGGCGGGCCAGCAGGGTTTCGAGCTCGCCCAGCAGCTGCGGCAGGTCGTCCGCCATGGCGGCGTCGGCGGGCCACCGGGCCGCGACCTCCTGCTCCAGCAGACACATGGTCATGCGCACATAGGTGCTGTCCAGGGCGCGCCGCACCGCCGAAAACTGCTGGGCCACCTTGCGGCAATCCTCGCCGCGCTCCACCATGCGCTGGATGCCGCGCAACTGGCCTTCGGCGCGCCGCAGGCGGTTGAGCACGTCGCTGCGCGCGGCGGGCGCCATGAGCGCCCCCGTGCCGGGCAGTCCGGCACTGCCGCCCTCAGGCACGGACGGCGGGTCATCCGGCGCGCCCGGGGTCTGCAGCCGGGCATCGGCGGCCATCATCCCTGTGCCCTGTTCGCCACCGGCCCGGCCGCATCGATCATCGCCACGGGTTCGGGCGCCAGCAGCGACCCGTCGCGCAGCCCCTTGACCGTGGCCAGCACCAGCGCCGCGACCACCAGCGTGCTCAGCGCAAGCACCACCATGGCCAGCGTCTGGAACGCGCCCGGCGCCTCCTGGGCCAGACGCAGCGTCAGCGCACTGAAGGCAGCCAGCGGGAAGGACAGGGCCCAGAACATGATGCTGAACGGTTGTGAAACCACCCGCCGGAACACGCTGGCGGACCACGCCACGAAAAACAGCGCCACCCCCCAGGCCAGCCAGGCCAGCAGCGGCGGCGCGCCCAGCTGCAGCGCCCCCAGGCCGATCACCGCGGGCGGCGCGATGGTGATGAAGGTCGCGGGCATCAGCCGCTCCGGCCAGGGGCCGCTCACGCCCAGGCGCACCAGCAGCAACGCCAGCATCACCGGCCACAGCAGCAGCCCGATGCCGAACTGCGCCGCCGCCCAGGTGCCCCACCCCAACGCGGCCCCCGCCAGCATCGGCACCACGTTGCCCACCACCGGCACGAACAACGCCGGGGTGACCGTCGCCCAGAATGCGGGGCCGGCCCCGCCCGCGCGCAACCAGCGCGACAGCACCCACACGGTCACGCCGAATTGCCAGGCCGAGCCCAGGGCCCAGGCCGCTTTGGCCGGCAGGCTCGGCCCGGCCAAGGCCGTGGCCAGCGTGGCCAGCAGAATCAGCGAAATGGGCATCGCCGCCACCAGGACGTGGCGGACCGGGTGCTTCAGGTCTTCCGCGACCGCCTTCGGGTAGCGCCGCCAGCGCAGGAGGGACAGCGCCACCAGCACCAGCGCCACCAGCAATGCCAGGACGCCGATGACCAAGGCGCCCGCCCCCGCCATATCGCCCAGCAGGGGCGTGGCGCGGTGCCAGGCCAGGGCCAGGCCGCAGAAGCCCATGACCATGGCAAACCAGCCGGGCATGACGAATTTCAGGGGCGTGGACGTGTGGTTCATGGCTTCTCAATGCAGGGGCCACCGCGCTGGCGCAGCGGCCGCGTCTTCACTTCAGACGAGTGCCCGTGCTGTCGCGCACCTCGACAGTGATCGGAATGGACTGCCCGACGCTTTGCGCCACCGTGCAGAAGGCCTCGAACTGGTCCAGCACCCGGTCCAGGTGCGTCAGCGACGTGGCCGGCACGCCCAGCGTGATGGCCGCTTTGAAGGCGACGACGCGCAGGCGCCCTTCGGGGTTGCGGCCGATCTCCGCGTGCACCTCGCAGCGGATGGGCTCGGGCGCCTGCTTGAACTTGCGCAGCGCGAACAGCAGCGAGTCCGAGAGGCAGTTGCCCACCGCCGCGCCCAGCAGCTGCACCGGCGTGGGCCCGAGACCCGTGCCCAGCGGCGGGGCCTCGTCCCCGGTCAACACCGGCACGTCGCCGCCGAAGTCGATGTCGAACCGGTAGTCGTGCCGCTGCGTCAGCGTCACCTGGAGGGGTTCGCTCATGGCCTCGCCCTCAGCTGCCGCAGGCGGCACCTTCGCGCACCCCGAGCTTCTTCAGGAAGAAGGCCAAGGGGCACGCGTTGGTGAAACCGAACTGGAACAGATTGGCCCCGACGAAGGCGGTGAAGGCCAACGCCCACGGGCTCACGAACAGGGGACTGCCCTCCACGCCCAGCGCGAGCGACAGGAGGATGAAAAATCCGGCGATCACGCGGATGTAGCGTTCAACAGTCATGGTCAGACTCCTTGTCAAGGTGAAAATCATTTGTCGTGCAGGCGCACGATGCCGAGCAGTTTGAGCACGTACTTCTCGTACACGGGCTCGGAGTTGCCCGACTTCATCTTGCGGATGAAGTATTTCTCGAAGGCGATCTTGGCCAGGTGCACCCACTTGCCCTTCTTGAACCAGTTCACGTTGCGCGGCGGAATCTGCGGCAGCGCAACGAAGGCCGCGCCATCATCGCCCATGTCGGCCAGGCAGATGGCATTCCACGTGGCCTTGGTCGTGGCCGGCTGGCCCGTCAGCTCGGCCGCGATGTTGTGGACGATGGCGGTCACCATGGTCTCGATCATGTACCCCGTCTTGGGCGCGCCCGTGGGCACCGGCGTCACCTCGACCGGGGGAATCGCCACGCACACGCCGGCCGAGAAGATGTTGCGGTACTTCTTGCTGCGCTGGAACTCGTCGATGATGACGAAGCCGCGCGGATTGCACAGCTCGGGCACGGCGGCCACTGCGTCCACGCCCTTGAACGCCGGCAACATCATGGCCAGCTTGAAAGGCACCTCGTGCTCCTTGTAGACCGCGCCGTGGTCGTCCAGCTGCGTGACGAACAGCTTGCCCTCCTCGACCCGCGTGGTCTTGGCGTTGGTGATCCACTTCATGTCGTGGCCGCGCATCTCCGACTCCATCATCGACTTGGAATCGCCCACGCCGCCCAGGCCCAGGTGGCCGATGTAGGGCTCGCTGGTGACGAAGGTGATGGGCACCTTGTTGCGCAGCTTGCGCTTGCGCAGGTCGGCGTCGACGATGAAGGCGAATTCGTACGCAGGCCCGAAGCAACTGGCCAGCGGCATGGCGCCGATCACGATCGGGCCCGGGTTCTTCAGAAACTCCTGATAGTCACGCCAGAAGGCCTCGGCATGGTCCACCGAGCAGACCGAATGGGTATGCCCGCCGTGCGGCCCCGCGCCCGGCACCTCGTCGAAGCTCAGTTTCGGCCCCGTGGTGATGACGAGATAGTCGTACGGCAATTCCTGCTCGTCGCTCTGGCCTCCCGAGAGAATCAGCTTGTTGCCCGCCGCGTCGATCGTCGTCACCGGTTTGGCGATGAACTGGATGCCCTTGCGCTCGAGCAGGGGCGCGACCTTGAGCACGATTTCCTCGCGCGTGCGCCAGCCCACGGCCACCCAGGGGTTCGAGGGCACGAACTGGAAGTAATCGAGCGCGCTGACCACCGTGACGGTGTGCTCCTTGGGCAGCAGCGCGCGCATTTCGTACGCGGCCGGCATGCCGCCGATGCCGGCGCCCATGATGACGATATTGGCCATGAGGTTGTCTCCTAGGTTTGCGGTTGAAGAATCAGACAGGCGCCGCCCCCACGTCTGCGCGTGCCGGTGGCGAGGCATGGCGACGCCGGTACATCGCGAAATAGAGGACCGGAATCACCACCAGCGTGAGCAGGGTGGAAACCAGAATGCCGAAGATCAGCGAAATGGCCAGGCCATTGAAGATCGGATCGTCCAGAATGAAGAAGGCGCCGATCATCGCGGCCAGACCGGTCAGGGCGATCGGCTGCGCGCGCACCGCCGCCGACGCCACCACCGCGTCCTTGAAGGCTATGCCCTGCGCCACCTGCAGTTCGATGAAGTCCACCAGCAGAATCGAATTGCGCACGATGATGCCGGCCAGCGCGATCATGCCGATCATGCTGGTGGCCGTGAATTGCGCGCCCAGCAGCGCGTGCCCCGGCATGACACCGATCATCGTCAGCGGGATCGGCGCCATGATGACCAGCGGCGTCAGATAGCTGCGGAACTGCGCCACCACCAGCAGGTAGATCAGCACCAGGCCTACGGCGTAGGCCGCGCCCATGTCGCGGAAGGTCTCGTAGGTGATCTGCCACTCGCCGTCCCACTTGATCGCGTACTGGCGCCAGGTGTCGGCCGGTTGACGGATCCAGAATTCGCCCAGCTCGCCCGCGTTGGGCAGCGCGGCTTCGGCCAAGTGCGGACGGATCGCGAACAGACCGTACAGCGGCGAATCGAGCCGGCCGGCCATGTCGCCGAAGACATAGCTCACCGGCACCAGGTCCTTGGTATACAGCGGTTTGTCGATGACGCCCCGGTCCACGCGCACCAGTTCCGACAGCGGCACCATCTGGCCGTTGCGTGCCTTCATCGGCAGCGCCAGCAGCGCATCGAGTCCCACCTGCGACTGCAGCGGCAGTTGCAAGCGCACGGGAATGGGGTATTTCGCATGGCCATCGTGCAGATAGGCCGCGTCCGCGCCCGACAGTGCCGCGTGCACCGTCTGCGCCACCGCTTCCACCGAAATGCCGAGCGACTCGGCACGCTGGCGGCGCACGGTCAGGTGCGCGCGGGGCGCGTCCTCCTTGAGCGTGGTGTCGATGCCCACGATGTCCGCCGTCTGCCCGAAAGCCTTCGCCACACGGGCGGCCAATTGCTGGCGGCCCGCCTCGTCGGGGCCATACACCTCGGCCACCAGCGGACTCATCACCGGGGGCCCCGGCGGCACCTCCACCACCTTGACCCGGGCGGCGTGACGTGCGCCGATCTTCTCGAGTTCGGGGCGCAAGCGCTGGGCGATGGCATGGCTCTTTTCGCTGCGATGCTGCTTGTCGACCAGGTTCACCTGCAGGTCGCCCTGCTCGGCCTCGGCGCGCAGGTAATACTGGCGCACCAACCCGTTGAAGGTGATCGGGCTTGCGGTGCCGCCATAGGCCTGCAGATCCAGCACTTCGGGCTGTTTCGCGAGGTAGGCTCCCAGGTCCCGCAGCGCGGCAGCCGTGTTTTCGAGCGGCGTACCCGCCGGCATGTCCACCACCACCTGGAATTCGCTCTTGTTGTCGAAGGGCAGCATTTTCAGCACCACCCACTGCACCACCGCCAGCCCGACCGACAGCAGCAACGCGGCCAGGATGCCCGCCAGCAGCAGCCAGCGCTTGCGGGCGCTCTCGAGGAAAGGCGTCAGCACGCGGGTGAACAAGCGCTGCAGCCTGGGCCCCAGGCCCTTGGGTTCGGGGGCCGTGCCGCCTGCATGGCCATGCGCCGCATGGGACTTCATGAGCTTGAGCGCGAGCCAGGGCGTGACGGTGAACGCGATGGCCAGGGAAATCGCCATGCCCATGCTGGCATTGATCGGAATCGGACTCATGTAGGGCCCCATGAGGCCCGTCACGAAGGCCATGGGCAGCAGCGCCGCGATCACCGTGGCTGTCGCCAGGATGGTCGGCCCCCCCACTTCGTCCACGGCATCGGGAATGATCTCCCGCAGCGAGCGCCCGGGATGCAGATTCTGGTGTCGGTGGATGTTCTCCACCACCACGATGGCATCGTCGACCAGGATGCCGATGGAAAAGATCAGCGCGAACAGCGACACCCGGTTGAGCGTGAAGCCCCAGGCCCAGCTCGCGAACAGCGTGGCGGTCAACGTCAGGATCACCGCCGTGCCGACGATGACCGCTTCCCGCCGGCCCAGCGCCAGCCCGACCAGCAGGATCACCGAGCCGGTGGCGAAGCCGAGCTTCTGGATCAGCTTGTTCGCCTTTTCCGCGGCGGTCAGTCCGTAGTCGCGGCTGACCGAGGCTTCGACGCCGGCGGGAATCACCGTGTTGCGCAGCGCCTGCACCCGCTCGCGCGCGGCGCTGGCCACGTCCACGGCGTTTTCGCCCGGCTTCTTGGTCACGGTCAGCGTCACCGCCGGATAGACCTGGCCTGGCTGGAGCCCGGTGCCCGCGCCACCTTCCCCGACGCTGGCCGCGCCGGGCGTGAACCACACATAGCGCTGCGGCTGCTGCGCGCCCGCCTCGATCCGCGCGACCTCACGCAGGTACACCGGTTTTCC
>JAEWVY010000290.1 GCA_023396625.1 Pseudomonadota bacterium
GGCATGGTTGGTCTTTCTCAGAGGTTGTCCACGTTTTTGCCGGCCAGCGCCTTCTGGATACCCTGATTCATGCGGCGTGCCGCGAATGCCTCGGTCCCACGGGCCAGCGACTGCGACGCATCTTCGATGGTCTTTGCATCGCTGTCCGGGGCAGCGGCGGCATCGCGCAGCACCTGCATCAGCGCCTGGATGGCCTCCTGCTCTCCCGGCTCGAGGAGCGCCCCGTCGGCATCCAGTGCTGTCCGGGTCGCCTGCAGCAGGCGATCGGCGTCGACACGGGCTTCGACCAAGCCCCGGGCCTTCATGTCGTCTTGCGCCGTGGCGAAGCTTTCCTGCAGCATGCGGGCGATTTGCTCATCGGAGAGGCCGTAGGAGGGCTTGACGTCGATGGCGGCTTCCACGCCGCTGGCGAGTTCCCTGGCACTGACACGGAGCAGGCCGTCGGCGTCGACAGTGAAGCTCACGCGGATCCGCGCGGCGCCTGCCGCCATGGGGGGAATGCCCCGCAGCTCGAAACGCGCGAGGCTGCGGCAATCGGCGACCATGTCGCGCTCGCCCTGCACCACGTGCAGGGCCAGAGCCGTCTGCCCGTCCTTGTAGGTCGTGAAATCCTGCGCCATCGCGGCCGGCAGAGGTTGGTTGCGCGGGACGATGCGCTCGACCAGTCCCCCCATGGTTTCGATGCCCAGCGAAAGCGGGATGACATCGAGCAGCAACAGGTCTCCGGCGAGGTTGTTCCCTGCGAGCTGATTGGCCTGAATGGCTGCCCCCAGAGCGACGACCTCGTCCGGGTTCAGGTTGTTGAGAGGGGCCTGCCCGAAGAAAGCCCCCACTGCCCGCTGAATTTGCGGCATGCGCGTCGCCCCCCCGACCATCACGACACCCTGCACGTCCTGCGGACTGAGCCGGGCATCGCGCAGGGCACGCCGAACGACCGCGATGCAACGGGACGTCAGCGCCGTGGTGGCCGCTTCAAACGCGCTCCTTTTGATGACAATTTCGGCATTTCCCAGCGCGGAATGGCACTGGAATGCTATCGATTCGTGAGTCGACAAGGCCTCCTTCGCGCTGCGGGCTGCGGCCTTGAGGGCCACGAGTGCGCCGCCTTGCACCTGAGCGCCGGTTTGCGCCAGCACCCAGTTGACCAGCGCGTCATCGTAGTCATCCCCACCGAGCGCGGAGTCGCCGCTGGTCGCGATGACCTCGAACACCCCGCGAGACAGCCGCAAGACCGAGATGTCAAAGGTGCCGCCTCCGAGGTCGAACACGGCGTAGATGCCCTCGCTGGCATTGTCGAGCCCATAGGCGATGGCCGCCGCCGTGGGCTCATTGAGCAGCCGCAGCACTTTCAGGCCGGCAAGCGCGGCGGCGTCTTTGGTGGCCTGGCGCTGTGCATCGTCGAAGTACGCCGGCACCGTGATGACAGCGCCATAGAGGTCGTCATCGAAGCTGTCTTCCGCCCGCTGGCGAAGCGTGGCCAGGATCTCGGCGCTGACTTCCACGGGGGATTTTTCGCCCTGCACTGTCCGCAGCGTCACCATGCCCGGCTGGTCCGTGAAACGGTAAGGCAGGCTGCCGCGTCCATCGATGTCCTTCAGTCCCCGGCCCATGAACCGTTTGACGGAAGCGATGGTGTTTTCGGGGTCTTCCGCGGCTGCGGCCAGCGCATTGGCGCCGACCTGGCGACGCCCGTCCGGGAGATAGCGGACAACCGACGGCAAAATCACGCGCCCTTGTTCATCCGGCAGGCATTCGGCTGTGCCATGGCGCACTGCCGCCACGAGCGAATGCGTGGTGCCCAGATCGATGCCGACGGCAATGCGCCGCTGATGAGGGTCAGGAGTCTGGCCGGGTTCGGAAATCTGGAGAAGCGCCATGTCTTGAAAGGTGGGGCCTGGCTCCGAAGCCATCACTGGCCACGGTTGCGGGCGGAAATGCGGGAAGGCGGTCGGTGGTCGGGGTATCGAGGGTCTCTTGGCCGTTCAGGGCATCGCGTCTTGATGGGCATCAAGCCGGTGGTCGACATCCTGGGAAAATCGCTCGATGAACATCAGGCGTCGAACCTGCGCGGCGGCCTCCCGAAAATCCGCAGTTTCATCGAGGGCTTTTTCACAGGCCGCCAGGGTCACTTGTCGTTCCCGGGCCACCGTGTCGGACAGGTGCTCGAGCGCCTCCAGTGTGCCGGCGTCGTCGAGAGCCTCACGCCATGCCATCTGCTGCATCAGGAAGTCGGAGGGCATGGCCGTGTTGTCTTCAGCGCCGATCCGTTCGCCGTGCAACTCGCAGAGATAGGCCGCGCGGCGCAGCGGGTCCATGAGACGCTGCCGGGCTTCGTTGATGCGGGCCGACCACTGCATGGCCAGACGCTGGGCCGCATCCCCTTTGCCGGCAAACCTGTCCGGGTGGGTTTCTCGCTGCAGGGCCTTCCAGCGCGCGTCGAGCGTCTCACGATCCTGTGCAAAACGCCGGGGCAGGCCAAAAAGTTCGAAATCGTCCGTCTGCAGGTTCATTTCAGACGCGGAAACTCTCGCCGCAGCCGCACCGGTCGCGTTCGTTCGGATTGTTGAAGCGAAAACCTTCGTTGAGCCCCTCGCGCACGTAATCGAGTTGCGTGCCATCGAGATAGGCCAGGCTCTTGGGATCGATGAGGACCTTGACTTCGTGCGCCTCGAAAACCATGTCCTCGGGGGCTATCTCGTCGACGTACTCGAGCTTGTAAGCCAGGCCGGAACACCCCGTCGTCTTCACGCCCAGGCGCACGCCGACGCCTTTGCCACGCTTGGCCAGATATTTTTTCACGTGCCGCGCGGCGGCTTCGGTCAAAGTCACAGCCATGGGGTTATCGTGAGGAGCTGGCGTGCTTTTTCCTGTAATCGTCCACCGCCGCCTTGATCGCGTCCTCGGCCAGGATCGAACAATGGATTTTCACGGGGGGTAATGCCAGTTCCTCCGCGATCTGGCTGTTCTTGAGCAAGGCCGCCTCATCCAGCGTCTTGCCCTTGACCCACTCGGTCACGAGCGAACTCGACGCAATAGCCGAACCGCAGCCGTAGGTCTTGAACCGCGCGTCCTCGATGACGCCTGTGGCCGGGTTGACCTTGATCTGCAGCTTCATGACGTCACCACAGGCGGGGGCCCCGACCATGCCCGTTCCGACGGACTCGTCCCCTTTGTCAAAGGAACCGACATTGCGCGGGTTTTCGTAGTGCTCAACAACTTTTTCGGAGTAGGCCATGGAATTTACCTCGAAGAATTGATCAATGCGCCGTCCACTGGATGGTGGAGAGATCGACTCCCTCCTGATACATCTCCCACAGCGGGCTCAGGTCGCGCAGTTTGGCCACATTGGTGCGGATGGTCTCGACGGCATAGTCGATTTCCTCCTGCGTGGTCCACCGGCCAATCGTGATGCGCAGGCTGCTGTGGGCCAGTTCGTCACTGCGGCCAAGGGCGCGCAGCACGTAGCTGGGTTCCAGGCTGGCTGACGTGCAGGCGGAACCTGAAGAGACGGCCAAGCCCTTGATGCCCATCATCAGCGATTCGCCCTCCACAAAGTTGAGGCTGATGTTGATGTTCTGGGGCACGCGCTGGTCAGGGTGGCCATTCAGGAAAACCTGTTCCACGTCCTTCAGTCCAGCCAGCAGGCGGTCATGCAGCGCCCTGGCCTTGGCGTTGTCCTGCGTCATTTCGAGCCTGGCCAGGCGAAACGCTTCGCCCATGCCGACGATCTGGTGCGTGGGCAGCGTGCCCGAGCGCAGGCCGCGTTCATGGCCGCCGCCATGCATCTGCGCCTCCAGGCGGACCCGCGGCTTGCGGCGCACGTACAGCGCGCCAATGCCCTTGGGGCCATATGTCTTGTGGGAGGCCAGGCTCATCAGATCCACCGGCAGGCTGGAGAGATCGATGTCCACTTTGCCGGTGGCCTGTGCCGCGTCGACATGAAACAACACGCCCTTTTCACGGCAAATGCGTCCGATCGCGGGGATGTCCTGGATGACACCAATCTCGTTGTTGACAAACATCACACTGGCGAGGATCGTGTCCGGCCGGATGGCGTCACGGAAGGCGTTCAGGTCAAGCAGTCCATCCTCCTGCACATCGAGGTAGGTTAGCTCGAAACCCTGCCGCTCGAGTTCCCGCATGGTGTCGAGCACGGCCTTGTGCTCCGTTTTCACCGTGATGAGGTGCCGGCCCTTGCCTTGATGGAAATGCGCGGCGCCCTTGAGTGCCAGATTGTTCGACTCGGTAGCGCCACTGGTCCACACGATCTCGCGTGAGTCGGCGCCGATGAGCGCCGCCACTTGTTCGCGAGCTTTTTCAACGGCGGCTTCCGCCTCCCATCCCCAGGCATGGCTGCGCGAGGCAGGGTTGCCAAAATGCTCTCGCAACCAGGGGACCATCGCGTCGACGACGCGCGGGTCGACCGGCGTCGTGGCGCCGTAATCCATATAGATGGGGAAATGAGGGGTCGTATCCATGGACTGACTCGTGAAAGGCTATCGACTCGGAATTATCAGGGCAGTGACGCACATGCCCCGGGGGCCTCGAAAGTCAGGATTTGGCAAAAGCATTGCCCAGGGCAAACACGGAGTTCGGCGCGTTGACGCGGACCGGTTTGACTGCGGGCACGCTGGAAATCGCGCGCTTGACCGTGGGCTTGTCATCCACTTGGATGCCTTGCGCCAACTGGTCGTCGACCAGCTTCTGCAAAGTCACCGAGCTGAGGAATTCCACCATGCGCTGGTTCAGCGCGGTCCAGAGTTCGTGTGTCATACATCGGCCCGCCTCGCCCAGACAATTTTCCTTGCCGCCGCAGTGGGTTGCAT
>JAEWVY010000330.1 GCA_023396625.1 Pseudomonadota bacterium
GGTCTGGTGCCAGGACGAGCCGCAGAACCAGGGCGCCTGGTTCTTCGTCCAGCACTACATCCACGAAAACATGCAGGAAGGCCAGCGACTCGGCTACTCGGGCCGGGCGGCTTCTGCGTCGCCGGCGGTGGGCTATTCGCATCTGCACCAGGAGCAGCAGAAAGCGCTGGTCGATGGCGCCTTTGGCAAGCTCAAGGGCTTCATCCTCACCAAATAGGGCTGTCGAATCACCGGCTGCGCATCACGTACCCAAAGAATACCGAAAGAATTGAAATGGCAATCGTAGAAGTCAAGGTTCCCCAGCTGTCCGAATCCGTGGCCGAGGCCACGCTGCTGCAGTGGAAGAAGAAGCCCGGCGAAGCCGTCGCGGTGGACGAAATCCTGATCGAAGTCGAAACCGACAAGGTCGTGCTCGAAGTGCCCGCCCCTGCCGCGGGCGTGCTGGCCGAGATCGTCGTGGGGGACGGCGGCACGGTCGTGGCCGACCAGCTGCTGGCCCGCATCGACACCGAGGGCAAGGCCGGCGCCGCGGCAGCACCGGCGGCAGCCCCCGTGGCGGCTGCCGCGCCTGCGGCCGTCACCACCACCGCACCCGCCTCCGCTTCCAAGGCCGGTGTGGCCATGCCCGCGGCTGCCAAGCTGATGGCCGACAACAACCTGGCGGCCGGCACCGTGCCAGGGACAGGCAAGGACGGGCGTGTGACCAAGGGCGATGTGCTCGGCGCGGTTGCCGCAGGCGCTGCTGCTCGGCCTGCTTCGGTGGCTGCAGCCATTCCCACCGGCGTCCCGACCCAAACCCTGCCGCAGGTGGCGGCCCCGGCCGTGGACCTCGGAAGCCGGCCCGAACAACGTGTGCCGATGACACGCCTGCGTGCCCGCGTGGCCGAGCGTCTGCTGCAGTCGCAGGCGACCAATGCCATCCTGACCACCTTCAACGAGGTCAACATGGCGCCGGTCATGGAAATGCGCAAGCGTTTTCAGGAGAAGTTCGAGAAGGAGCATGGCGTCAAGATCGGCTTCATGAGCTTTTTCGTCAAGGCGGCAGTCCATGCGCTCAAGAAGTACCCGGTGCTCAATGCCTCCGTGGACGGCAATGACATCGTCTACCACGGCTACTTCGACATCGGCATTGCCGTCGGCTCGCCGCGCGGCCTGGTGGTGCCGATCCTGCGCAACGCCGACCAGATGAGCTTCGCCGACATCGAGAAGAAGATCGCCGAATTTGGCGCCAAGGCGCGCGACGGCAAGCTCTCCATCGAGGAGATGACCGGCGGCACGTTCTCGATCTCCAATGGCGGCGTGTTCGGCTCCATGCTCTCCACGCCCATCATCAACCCGCCGCAGTCGGCCATCCTGGGCGTGCACGCCACCAAGGACCGCGCCGTCGTGGAGAACGGCCAGATCGTGATCCGCCCGATGAACTATCTGGCGATGTCCTACGACCACCGCATCATCGACGGCCGCGAGGCCGTGCTGGGTCTGGTGGCGATGAAGGAAGCGCTGGAAGACCCGGCGCGCCTGCTGTTCGATATCTGATCTTTGATACACCCCCAGGCTGCGCGCACAGCGTGTCGCTTCGCCACCCCCCTTGCAGGGGGCAACACCGGCGGTCCGGCCAAGCCGGATCCGCGGTGTTTCGCGATGAAGACACTCTACGCGCGGCGTGGCCTGGAACCGAAGCGAGAAACACTATGAGCAAACAATTCGACGTCATCGTCATCGGTGGCGGGCCTGGCGGCTACATCGCCGCCATCCGCGCTGCGCAATTGGGCATGAACGTGGCGTGCGTGGACGCCTGGAAGAACGACAAGGGCGGTCCCGCCCCGGGCGGCACCTGCACCAACGTGGGCTGCATCCCGTCCAAGGCGCTGCTGCAGTCGTCCGAGCATTTCGAGCACGCCAACAAGCACTTTGCCGAGCACGGCATCACCGCCACCGGCGTGAAGATGGACGTGGCGAAGATGGTGGCGCGCAAGGACGCCGTGGTGAAGCAGAACAACGACGGTATCCTGTATCTGTTCAAGAAGAACAAGGTGTCGTTTTTTCACGGCCTCGGCTCTTTCGTCAAGGCCGTCGAAGGCGGTTATGAAATCAAGGTGTCTGGTGCAGCCGAAGAGACTCTGCTGGGCAAGCAGGTCATCGTGGCCACGGGCTCCAGCGCCCGCGCGCTGCCGGGCGTGCCGTTCGATGAGGAGAACATCCTCTCCGACGACGGCGCGCTGCGCATCGGCGTCGTACCCAAGAAGCTGGGCCTGATCGGCTCGGGTGTGATCGGTCTGGAAATGGGCTCGGTCTGGCGTCGCCTGGGCGCGGAGGTCACCGTCCTCGAAGGCCTGCCGACGTTCCTGGGCGCGGTGGACGAGCAGATCGCCAAGGAAGCCAAGAAGGCTTTTGACAAACAAGGTCTCAAGATCGAGCTGGGCGTGAAGGTCGGCGAGATCAAGTCCGGCAAGAAGGGCGTGAGCATCGCCTACACCAACGCCAAGGGCGAAGGGCAGACGCTGGAGGTGGACAAGCTGATCGTGTCGATTGGCCGCGTGCCCAACACCCACGGCCTGAACGCCGAGGCCGTGGGTCTGCAGCTCGATGAGCGCGGCGCCATCGTGGTCGACGGCGACTGCAAGACCAACCTGCCGGGCGTGTGGGCCGTGGGTGACGTGGTGCGCGGCCCGATGCTGGCGCACAAGGCCGAGGAAGAGGGCGTGGCGGTGGCCGAGCGCATCGCCGGCCAGCACGGGCACGTCAACTTCAACACCATTCCCTGGGTGATCTACACCAGCCCGGAAATCGCCTGGGTCGGCCGTACCGAGCAGCAGCTCAAGGCGGACGGCGTGGCCTACAAGGCCGGTACTTTCCCCTTCTTGGCCAACGGCCGCGCGCGCGCGCTGGGCGACACCACCGGCATGGTGAAGTTCCTGGCGGACGCCACGACCGACGAGATCCTGGGCGTGCACATCGTGGGCCCCATGGCCAGCGAGCTGATTTCCGAGGCTGTGGTGGCCATGGAGTTCAAGGCCAGTGCCGAGGACATTGCCCGCATCAGCCACGCGCACCCGTCGCTGTCCGAGGCGACCAAGGAAGCCGCGCTGGCTGTGGACAAACGCACCCTGAATTTTTGACGGATGCCGTTGAGTGTGTTTCCTCGCCTGGCGGGGGCTCTTGCCGGTCCCCTGGGCAGCGATGGCCTGCCGCGAGGCGGCCGTTGATGGTTTCCGTCAGCGAGGCCTATCGCGCCCAGCTTGTTGCGCGGGGCTACGACAGCGATCCGGCACAAGCGCGGGCGGTGCAGGTCCTGGACCGTTGTGCCACGGAATGGGCGCACTACCGGGAAAAGCGCTCGAACGCGATCAAGAAATTTCTCAATCACCCGGATATTCCTCGGGGTGTGTATCTCTGGGGCGGCGTGGGACGGGGCAAAAGCTTCCTCATGGATTGCTTCTTCGAGGCGGTGCCCATCCGTCGCAAGACACGTCTGCATTTTCACGAGTTCATGCGGGAGGTGCACCGCGAGCTGGCGGGCATGCAGGGCACGGTCAATCCACTCGATGAACTGGGCCGGCGCATCGCCCAGCGGTACAAGCTCATCTGCTTCGATGAATTTCACGTGGCGGACATCACCGATGCGATGATCCTCCATCGGCTGTTGCGCGCATTGTTCGACAACGGCGTGGGCTTGGTGACGACATCCAATTTTCTGCCGGATGGCCTGTATCCCGATGGTTTGCATCGCGACCGGATCCTGCCGGCCATTGCCCTGCTCAACGAGAAGCTGGAAGTGGTCAATGTGGACAACGGGACGGACTACCGGTGCCTGACGCTGGAGCAGCTGCCGCTGTACCTCACCCCACTGGGGGAGGCGGCCGATGCCGCCATGGAAGAAGCCTTCCGGCGGCTCGCGGGAGCGGGCGAGGATGATCCGGTGTTGCACATCGAAGCGCGCGAAATACGTGCGTTTCGTCGGGCCGGCGGGGTGGTCTGGTTCGATTTCAGGTCGCTTTGCGGGGGGCCCCGTTCACAGAACGATTACCTCGAGATCGCCTCGCAATTTCACACGGTGCTGCTCGCCAACGTGCCCTGCATGCCGCCTCGGATGGCGGCCGAGGCCAGGCGCTTCACCTGGCTTGTCGATGTGCTCTACGATCGCCGCGTCAAGCTCATCGTTTCCGCGGCGGTCGAGCCGGAGGCCCTCTATACCGAGGGAGCCATGGCCCACGAGTTTCCGCGCACGGTTTCGCGTCTGAGGGAGATGCAGACGGCGGCTTACCTGGCTCTGCCGCACCGCATGGTCGACACCGGTTTGACCTGATGAGAGCCCGGGGCCTTGCTGCGCCTGCCTTGCCAGGGGACCCTAGCTGCCTTGCCCCAGGCCCTCGATTTTCACGATGGCGACGGAGATATTGTCTCCCCCACCTTTGCTCCGGCTGCGCGCCTTCTCGATGAGGAACTCGCTGGCTTCGCGCGGGGGCAATGACGTGGCCACGTAGGCCAGTTCGTCCGCGGTGAAATAGTGCCACAGGCCATCACTGCAAGCCAGCAGCACATCGCCGAACTGCAGGCGAGGGATGTCATCCACGGTGAAGATCGGGTCGTCCTCGGTGCCCAGGCAACCCATGAGGATGTTTGACTGGGGGTGGACCTGCGCCTCTTCCTCGGTGATTTCGCCGCGGTCCACGAGGCCCTGCACGTAGGAATGGTCGAGCGTGCGCTTGACCATCCGGCCAGCCCTGAAGTGGTAGATCCGCGAGTCTCCCGCATGCAGCCAATGGCACTCGACCTTGGGTGTCACCAGAAACAGGGCGATGGTGCTGTGGGGTTCCTGTTCGGCTGAGATGGCCGTCAGCCGGATGACCACATGGGCTTCCTGCGCAAT
>JAEWVY010000114.1 GCA_023396625.1 Pseudomonadota bacterium
CGGCTAGGGCATCGCACGCCGTGGACATGACAACTTCGACCGAGGGGAGACATTCACGACGCCGACGCCGACGCCGACGCCACGAGATCGAGCGGCGCGGGCCGGTTGAGGCTCAACCCGCAGGGCCAGAGCCCGGTCCGAAGGACGCGCCTGTCCCCATAATTTCCCATGATCTACGGTTATGCAAGGGTGAGTACAACAGAACAGAATCCAGACGCACAGCTTCAAGCTTTCAAGCGCCATGGGATTGACCAGGTTGTCATTGAGCGACGATCAGCGATAAAGGACCGACCTGAGCTGGTGAAGCTTCTCCAGCGCCTCAAGTCCGGGGACACCCTGGCCGTTTACAAGCTGGATCGCTTCGCCCGTTCAGCTTCTCAGTTCGTTAGAACCTTCGAGGACCTCCAGCGTCGCGGCATTCACTTCCGAAGCCTCACAGAGTCCATCGAGACCACGACGCCTCACGGTAGGATGTTCATCCAGCTTCTATCTGTCTTCGCGGAGTTCGAGCGGGAGTTGATCCGGGAGCGGTGTCTTGCCGGCCAGCAGGCGGCGCGTGCTCGAGGTCAGACCTGGGGGCGGCGACGCATCATTGCTGACGCCGATCTGAATGACGCTCTGAATGCGTGGCGATCTGGTGTCGCGGATCAGGCGACCCTGGCAGACATGCTTGGTGTCAGCGTGTCCACGCTGCGCGACAACTTCCACCGGATCGAGGGTCGCGGCAGGCATCGTTTGAGGGCGGATAGGTAAAATGATGTCATGCTCGATGCTCGTGCCAAGATCCTGCTGAAAGCCCTGGTCGAGCGCTATATCGCCGATGGCCAACCCGTGGGCTCGCGGACGCTTTCGCGGGCGTCGGGGCTGGAGTTGTCCGCGGCGACGATCCGTAACGTCATGTCGGATCTCGAGGATCTGGGGCTGATTGCCAGTCCCCATACGTCCGCGGGGCGCATCCCCACGGCCCGCGGCTACCGACTGTTCGTCGACACGATGCTGACGGTGCAACGCGAGCGCCTGGAGGCGCCCACGCTGGCGGCAGATCAACCCCAGAAGGTCATAGCCAACGCGGCGAACCTGCTGTCGAACCTCTCGCAGTTTGTGGGGGTCGTCATGGCTCCGCGGCGTTCATCGGTGTTCCGGCACATCGAGTTTTTGCGCTTGTCGGAGAAGCGCTTGCTGGTGATCATCGTGTCGCCTGACGGCGACGTGCAGAACCGCGTGATTTTCACGCAGACCGACTACACCCCCTCGCAGCTGACCGAAGCCGCCAATTTTCTCAATGCCCATTACACCGGCATGGCCATCGAACAGGTTCGGGAGAAGTTGAAGGCCGAAGTCGAATCCCTGCGCGGGGAGATCGCGACGCTGATGCAGGCGGCCGTGCAGGCAGGCTCGGAGGCGTTGACCCAGGCACAGGATGAAGTCGTGATCGCCGGGGAGCGGAACCTGCTTTCCGTCAGCGATTTTTCCAGCGACATGAGCCACCTGCGGCGGGCATTCGACCTGTTCGAGCAGAAGACGCAACTGATGCGCCTGCTGGACGTGTCCAGCCAGGCCGAGGGGGTGCGCATCTACATCGGCGGCGAAAGCCGGACCGTGCCGTTCGAGGAATTGTCTGTCGTCAGCGCGCCTTATGAGGTCGACGGGGTCGTGGTGGGCACGCTGGGCGTCATCGGCCCGACCCGCATGGCCTATGACCGGATGATCCAGATCGTGGACATCACTTCCAAACTCGTGAGCAATGCGCTGAGTCACCAGCGGTAGGTGGACGGGACAGGCCCTCCGCCGCCCTTAGAATGTCGACCAGTGGGCCGTTAGCTCAGTTGGTCAGAGCAGAGGACTCATCGATGAGGTGACCCTGCCGCGTGAGCGGCAGCGGAAAAACCGGGTGAATTCAGGGAAACCGTCAGCTCCGCGAGGGGCCCGGCAATCCTGAGCCAAGCCCGCCGAAGGCAGGTCGCAAGACCGGTAGGCGGGAAGGTGCAGAGACTAGGGTGTGAGGAGCCGATCCGATAAGCATCCCGAGAGCGCCCGGCACCCGCGTCCACGATGCAGGTCGTGACGCGGGTGATGAGATAGTCCGGGGAACGGGGAAACCCGTGCCAACCTGAATCCTTTGGTCGTTGGTTCAAGTCCAACACGGCCTACCACTTCCATGCCCTGCACAGGAGATGTCCTGCACACCGAGCGCCTCATGGACAATCGGCCCATGCGCCTCGACGATATTTTGTACAGCCAGGGTTTTGGCACGCGCCGCGTCTGCGCCGGCTTGATTCAACAGGCCCTGGTGCGCGTGCCGGGGATCGATCGACCGGAACCGGGCTCTGACATCGATCTCACGGACCTGGTGTTTGAGGTTCAGGGACGGTCCTGGCCCTACCACGCACGTGCCTACCTGATGCTGAACAAGCCCGCGGGCACGGAATGCTCGCGGAAACCTTCCACCTGGCCGAGCATCTACACGCTGCTGCCCGGTCCGCTGCGCCAGCGGCCCCAGAAGGGCGCCGTGCAGGGGGTGCAGGCCGTGGGCCGACTCGATCAGGACACGACGGGTTTGCTGCTGCTGAGCGATGACGGGACGTTCATTCACCGCATGAATTCGCCCCGCCACCATGTGCCCAAGGTCTACGAGGTCACGCTCAGGCATCCGCTGGACGAGCGCCAGATGCAGCGCCTGCTGGCGGGCGTGGTGCTCGACGATGATCCCAGGCCGGTGAAGGCGGCCGCCTGCGAGGCGGTGGATGAGCTGCACCTGCGTCTGACACTGACAGAGGGCAAGTACCACCAGGTCAAGCGCATGGTGGCGGCGGTCGGCAACCGGGTGGAGAGCTTGCACCGTTCGCGTGTCGGCGGGCTGGAACTGCCGGCCGATCTGGCGCCGGGTCAGTGGCGCTGGCTCGGACCGGACGACCTGGAGCGGATCACCAGCGGTCAGTCTTGAAAAAAACGATGGAAATTGCCATTTCCCAGCATGAAATAATGAAACATAGCTATAAAAAACATAGTCATGTGCAGTCGGCGAGGAATTCCTCGATGGCGCGACTGACGGCTTCGCGCTGGTCCCGGTGCGGCGAATGGCCGCAGGCGGGGAGTTTGAGCAGGCGGGTGTGCGGTGCGTGTGCGGCGATCTCGTCGATCTGCGCCAGCGTGCCGTAGGGGTCATCCATTCCCTGGATGGCCAGCAGCGGCGCCGTGATGCGCCGGCAGTCCTCGCGGATGTCGAAGCCGCGAAAGCCTTCGCTGAGCCAGATATCGTTCCATTGCCAAAAGGCGTTGTCCACGTTGTCGTGAAAACCGGCGAGGCGCTCGCGCAGGCCGCCGTCAACATAGGTCTGGCGTGCGCGGGTGATGGCATCGATGGACACCGGCTCCACCATCACGTGGGGCGCCATCACCACGCAGGCGGTGACCGGGTGGCGGCTGGCGTGGAGCAGCGCGATGCTGCCTCCGTCCGAATGACCCAGCAGCACTGGCGGCGAGGTCATGCCGAGCTGGTCCAGCAGCGCTGGCAGCACCTCCCAGGCTTCGTGGTGCATGTAGTCCGGCCGCAGTCGGCCGGCGCGCCGGCCATCGTGTTCGTGTGA
>JAEWVY010000408.1 GCA_023396625.1 Pseudomonadota bacterium
GGCATGTCTCACGGCAGGGGTCGCCCACCCGCGGAGTCGTGTGTCTCCTGCCCCCCACTTTCCCCGGAAGCAGGTTTGCGACGACGGCGCCTGCGCTTCTTCGGCGCGGCGGAATCTCCGGGCCCAATCGGGGCACCCTCCATGCCCTCCGACCCAGGTAAATCCGCGCCATGGTAAGTCCCCGCGTCCTGCACAGCATGCGGTGACTTCGTCGCCGCGCTTTGCGTGCGCTGGTTTCGGGGGGCCTTGGCCCGCTCCGTCTTGACCTGCTGCATGAGGTCTTCACGGGTGGCATCGTCGGCCAGACTGAACTCCTGCCACCAATCGGCCAGGACCACATCCACTTCGCCCACATCGGCGCGCAGCCGCATGAAGTCGAATCCGGCCCGAAAACGTGGTTGTTCCACCAAACCATAGGGTGTGCTGCCGGACCGCTTTTCGAAGCGCGGCTGCATCATCCAGATTTCGCGCATGTCGGCCGCCAGTTTGCCTCGCCCGGACACATCGCCGATGCGTGCGTTGAACACCTCGTCAATTGCGTTCTGCAGCGCAGGGAACGGGTGTTCACGCCGCGCCAGCCGTGCGGCCCATCCTTCCCGAACGTCGGCCCAGAGCACACAAGCCAACAAAAAGCTCGGCGCCACGGGTTTGCCTTCTGCAACACGCCGGTCGGTGTCAGCAAGCGCCGCATTGACGAATGGCGCGCCTGCGCGCTCCACAATCAAATCGAGCAGTGGATATATCCCCTTGACCAGGCCGAGTTCCCTCAACTGCGCCACCGACGCCAGTGCATGGCCGGTCTGCAGCAGTTTGAGCATTTCATCGAACAAGCGACTTTGCGGCACGTCCGCAAGCAGTGCGCATGACGCCGCAAGCGGGCGAGCGGACCGGCTGTCAAGTTTGAACCCGAGGGCGGACAACTTGGCTGCAAAGCGCACCGCACGGATGATGCGTACCGGATCCTCGCGGTACCGCGCGGCCGGATCACCAATCATCCGCAGAACACGCTGGCTCGCATCCTTCAGACCCTTGTGGTAATCGACGACGGTCTGGGTCTCGGGGTCGTAATAGAGGGCATTCACAGTGAAGTCACGCCGCACCGCGTCTTCTTCCTGCGGTCCCCACACATTGTCTCGAAGCACGCGTCCACTGGCATCCACGGCATGCCTGAGTCCGGCCAATTCGCCCTTGCTGGTCCGCTCATTGCCCGTGACCTGCTCCGCTTGGCCATTGTCCAAGTAGGCACGAAAGGTGGACACCTCGATCACCTCGTGCTCACGCCCCCGACCGTAGACGACATGCACGATGCGAAAACGTCGTCCGATGATGAATGCGCGGCGGAACAAACTCTTGACTTGTTCCGGTGTGGCGTTGGTTGCGACGTCGAAATCCTTGGGACGCAGGCCTAGCAACAAATCACGTACGGCACCACCAACGATGTAGGCCTCGAAGCCGGCCTGCTTGAGTGTGCGGCAGACCTGAATGGCCCGCTCGTCAACCAGCGAGGCATCGATGCCGTGGTGCTCGACACCGATTTCCTCTCGCCGACCAAAACGCGGGGTTTGGGCGCGAGACGTCTTACCGAGAAGTTTGTTGATGAATTTCTTGATCATTCGTGGTCTGGTCTTGCAAAACGCGGCCGAACGGCCCACACCGGGCAGTCGCCGCACATCTCTGCCGGGATTTCAATCCTCGGCATCAAACAGGTTCAGTATGCGCCATCCGCGTGCCAAGGCCAGTGCCCTGAGACGGGGATCCGGGTTCGTGGCCACGGGTCGCTCGGCACGCTCAAGCAGGGGCAGGTCATTCATCGAGTCGGAGTAAAAACTCAAATCCACGTCGCTCCACTCCTGTCCCTTGGCCTGCAGCCATTGCGTCACCCGCTCGACCTTGCCATCCCGGAACGACGGCGTACCACGAATCTCTCCGGTGATCCATCCCGACGCGTCACGCTCGAGTTCGACGGCGATCAACTCCTCGACGCCAAAAGCCTTGGCAATCGGGCGCGTCACGAACTCGTTGGTGGCGGTGACAATCGCCACCGTTTCACCCCGGGCCTGATGTTCGCGCACCAGGGCCAGCGCCTGAGGGCGCAAGGCCGGCTCGATGACTTCGCGCATGAAGCGCGCTTGCGCCGCCGCGGCCTCTACAGCGCCCCTTCGCCGCAACGCCTCGGTGGCAAACCGCACGTAATCGTGAATATCCAATGTCCCGGCCTGGTAATGCGCGAAGAATTCATCATTCTTCTGGCGGAAAACATGGGGATCGGTCCAACCAATGTCGGTCGTGAAGACTCCCCACGCATAGTCGGAGTCGATGGGCAACAGCGTGTGGTCGAGATCGAACAACGCCAGCTTGGTCTTGGATGAAGTCAATCGCTCTCCAGCATCGCCTTGATCAGCGGAATGGTGACCGCGCGCTGCGTGCTCAGGGCATAAGCATCGAGCCGATCGAGCATCGCGGCCAGGCTGCCCAAGTCACGGGTGAACCGGGCCAGCATGAAATCCATGACATCGTCCCGCAACACAAGACCACGGGCATCGGCCCGCTGGCGCAAGACGCAGCGCCGCTGGGATTCGTCCAGGCACTCTAGCGCGAACACATGCCCCCAGCCTAGACGGGAACGCAGATCCTCTCGAAGTCTGAGGTCTGCTGGGGGCAACAGCCCCGCAGCCAACACGGCGCGGGGCTCGCCGACCTTGGGGGCCAACGCGTTGACGAACCAGTTGAACGCGACATGCTGCTGCGCCGCCGTGTAAAGATGCACGTCATCCATCAAAATGGCCGTCCAGCCGTCGTCGAACTCAGGAAGGGCATGCATTGACGCATCAAGCCAACCCACGCGGGCACCCCGATTGCGCAGAGCCTCCCGAACGGACATCAGCAGATGCGTCTTGCCGCTGCCGCTGTCCCCCCATAGGTACGTAGGTACCGGCGAGCGCAAGGGGCCCTCTAGCCAGAGACGCAGATGTTCAACAGCGGCCTTGTTCGGACCAGGATGGAAATTCTCCAGCGTCGGCACCGCGGGCGGGCCAATATCCAGGGCCATTTGTCTCATGCCTCTTGGCCCGGCTTGGAAACCGACCCGAGGTAGAGCCGGCTTTCCATATAGGAGGAGCGTGCCCGACGAATGCCGACAAGCAACACCGCGCTGGCCGGCAAGGCGATCAGAACCCCCACGAATCCAAGCAATTGACCAAACGCCATGAGGGCAAAGATCACCGCCAAGGGATGCAGACCTACCCGCTCGCCCACAAGGCGGGGCGTCAGGAAAAAGCTTTCCAGCAGCTGCCCGATCCCATACACGACGGCCACCATAATCACGGCCACGAGCGAGCCAAATTGCAGCAACCCTGACAACAGCGCCAACACGAGCCCCAGGCCAAAGCCAAGGTACGGCACAAACACCGCCAAACCGGTAAACACCCCAATGGGCAGGGCCAGATCCAGTCTGAACAGCGCCAACCCCATGCTGTAGTAAGTGGCAAGGACCACCATGACCAGGAGTTGCCCACGCAGGTATTGCCCAAGCACCGCATCCGCTTCGCTCATGAAACTGTCGTAGACCTCCCGAAGCGATACTGGAACCAGACTGACCACGCTGGCCACAAAACGGCTCCAGTCAAGCAGGAGGTAAAACAAAACCACGGGGATCAGCACCGCGTTGCCGACCACGGCCAAAGCCACGCTCCCACCGATCTTCAGCGAAGACAGCAATGATGCAAACACCCCTTCACCCTGGGTGCTCAGGTATTCGAGCCCCAATGCCTTGAGGCTGCTGGCATCCAACGCCACGTGAATGCCATACTGGGCCAGCCTTGGTCCCAGGAAGGCATTGAGCCGACTGAAAAGCTGCGGAATCTGCTCACGGATCAATGGCGTCTCCTTCACCAACACGGGCACGATCAGCAGCATCAAGCCAAACATCAACAAGATAAAGCCGAGCTCGACAATCGCCACGCCGGCCACGCGAGGAACGCGCCCACCGGCCCATCCATCGATGCGGTTGACCAGCGGATTGAGCGCATACGCGAGCACCGCTCCGACAACAAAAGGGGTCAGCACCGGCGCCAGCAACCACAGCACCAACAAGGCCAGGACGGAGATACCTGCCCACGCAGCGGCGCGCTTTGGGATGGAGGTGAACAACATGAAGAAGAGGCCGCGAAGGGAAGACGCGAGGGGGGTGCCCTTAAAATCAGATGCAATTTTAGTCTGCCCGCTCGTGTCGGGCCCCTCCCCATTCACCCTCGCCCCTCCTCCGGTGCCGCCAATGACAAGAAACGCCCCACCTGCCCCACTGAGCTACAAAGACGCCGGCGTCGACATCGACGCGGGCGACGCGCTGGTGGAACGCATCAAACCGCTGGCCAAAAAGACCCTGCGCGAAGGCGTGCTGGCCGGTATCGGTGGCTTCGGCGCCTTGTTCGAAGTGCCCAAGCGTTACCAGGAGCCGGTGCTGGTGTCCGGCACCGACGGCGTGGGCACCAAGCTCAAGCTGGCCTTCGAGTGGGCCATGCACGATACCGTGGGCATCGATCTGGTGGCCATGAGCGTCAATGACGTGCTCGTGCAGGGCGCCGAACCGCTGTTCTTCCTCGACTACTTCGCCTGCGGCAAGCTGGATGTGGACACCGCTGCTGCCGTGGTGGGCGGCATCGCCAAGGGTTGTGAACTCTCCGGCTGCGCCCTGATCGGTGGCGAGACGGCTGAGATGCCCGGCATGTATCCGGCCGGGGAATACGACCTCGCCGGCTTTGCCGTGGGCGCCGTCGAAAAATCCAAGATCCTCACCGGTCAAAGCGTCAAGCCCGGCGACGTGGTGCTGGGTCTGGCCTCCAACGGCGTGCATTCCAACGGCTTCTCCCTGGTGCGCAAGTGCATCGAGCGCGCCGGCGCCAAGCTGCCGGCCACGCTGGACGGCAAGCCGTTCCGGCAGGCTGTCATGGAGCCGACGCGCCTGTACGTGAAAAGCGTGCTGGCGGCGCTGGCTGCCCACCCGATCAAGGCCCTGGCCCACATCACCGGCGGCGGCCTGCTGGAAAACATCCCGCGCGTCCTGCCCGAAGGCACCGCGGCCCACCTGAAAAAGGGCAGTTGGCCGCAGACCGAACTCTTTGCCTGGCTGCAAAAGACCGCCGGCATCGACGATCACGAGATGAACCGCACCTTCAACAACGGCATCGGCATGGTCGTTGTCGTGGACGCCACGGCGGCTGCCGCCACCGCCGCCACCCTGCGCGCCAGCGGTGAGGCGGTGCACGAAATCGGAGTGATCAGCGCGCGCGGCAACGGTGCGCCGGTCGTCATGGACTGAGCTTGCCGCTGCGATCCGGAATCTCGCGGCATAAGAGAAGCTGGAGTTCCATGTCCTGAATTGAACGATTCAGGTCCGGAAAACTGTGGTTTTCCAGCGGAAAATCTGAACAATGGCGACTTCCACTTTGCATCAAAAGAGGTCCCAAAATGAATTCCGCCCTTCTCGTTATCGACGTACAAGAATCCTTCCGCCGTCGTCCATTTTTCACGGAACGAGGCCTGGCCGCCTATCTGGATGCCCAAAATGCGCTGATCATGGGCAGCAGGGCCCGTGGCGTACCCATCGTGCGGGTGTTTCACAGCTCGGGGCCTGAGCAGGTCGACAATCCGTTTTGGGAGGGTTCGGGAAATGTGCGCCCCCTCGACGGCCTGGCACCTTTCGACGCCACCGCTACTTTCATCAAGAATCGCCACAGCGCACTGGTCGGCACGGGGCTGGACGTCTGGCTCGTTCAGCATGGGATCCAACGACTGGCCATCAGCGGCATCCGCACCGAACAATGCTGCGAAACCACAGCCCGGCATGCCTCGGATCTGGGTTGGACCGTGGATTTCGTGACCGATGCCACCCTCACCTTCGACATGACCCGGCCCGATGGCCACCTCCTGTCGGCGCAGGACATCAAACTCCACACGGCAACCGTGTTGCAGGGACGTTTCGCCACGCTCTGCACCGTTGACGAAGCATTGGCCCGGACCGGAGGAAACGCCGCATGAGCAGCGGACTGCGCATCGCAATCCTTGCCTTCGACGGCGTGGAGGCCCTGGACCTGGCGGGACCTTTCGAGGTGTTCACGACAGCCAGCCGAATGGCTCGTCAGGCCCATCCGGCCACTCTGGATGGGCCAGCCCATTGGCAGACAAGCTGCGTCGCCCGGACACTGGCACCTGTCAAGGCACGGGCCGGCCTGGTCCTGCTGCCTGCGCTGGATTTCGCGCAATGTCCCTCCGCGGACCTGCTGATCGTACCGGGCGGCGTGGTGGACAGCGCTGTCAGCTGCCCCGCCACGCTCGACTGGATCGCCCGTGTGTCGACCCATGCCCGCATCACGGCATCGGTGTGCACGGGGGTGTTCATCCTCGCCGCGGCGGGGGTCACAACCACAGGAAAGGTCACCACCCACTGGGAGGACATGGACGATTTGCAACGCCAATACCCTGGCTTGACCGTGGACACCCAGTCCCGCTGGGTGGACCAGGGCCAACTCGTGACTTCGGCGGGAATCAGCGCGGGCATCGACATGAGCCTCCATCTGGTTGAAAGGCTGGCCGGCCCCACGCTGGCAAAACGTACGGCCCGGCAGATGGACTACCCATGGCAGCGCGACTGACTTCACCACCCACGTTGTCGATTGCCGTGTACTTCGTGCTGCTTCCGGACAGTCTGATTCTGGATTGGGCAGGACCGGCTGAGGCGCTGCGCACCGCCAACGAGGTACTCCGGTCACGCGGCCAACCCGCCGTGTTCACCCTGCATTTCGTCAGCCCCGAACCAACGGCCGGCACTTCCGTGGGCGTGCAAGTGACCGGACTGACCCCATTGCCGGAACTGGGCACCCTCTCCAGCGCCACGACGAACTGGGTCGTGCTGGTCGGCCAGCCCGGGCAAAAAATTTCCCTCGACACGCCGCAGGCGCGGGACGTATTGCATTGGCTGCGCGGATTGCGGCTCGGCACCAGCCGGCTGGAGCTACTTTGCGTCTGCGCGGGCGCCATTCTTGCCGCGCGGGCCGGCCTGCTGGCCGGCCACCGGGTCACCACGCATCACTTGCATCTTGAGGAACTGCGCGACGCCGAACCTGCCTGCGACGTGGTGACCAACCGCGTCTTCGTGCTCGACGCCCCGGTCGCCACCAGCGCAGGCGTGACCACCGGCATTGATCTCATGCTCCACCGCATTGGCGAAACCTGCGGGCAGGCATTGGCCGCCCAGGTCGCCCAACGGCTGGTGGTCGCCATGCGCCGCGGTCCCCATGACCCAGAACTTTCCCCCTTCCTGTGCTACCGCGACCATCTTCATCCGGCACTGCATCGTGTGCAAGATGCTGTCAGCCAGGAGCCCCAGAAAAAATGGACCATTCCCGCCATGGCGGCGGTCGCTCACACCTCGGCACGCCATCTGGCCAGGCTGTTTTCGGAGCATGCTGGCATTTCCCCCCTCGACTACCTGCGCAGCATTCGGTTGGCAGCAGCTTCCACCGCACTCCATTCAGGGTTCAGTGTGAGTCGGGCCGCGGCGATCGCGGGCTTCAGTTCGGACGCCCAGCTTCGCCGGACCTGGCACGATCTGGGCATGCCCGGCCGGCCTTCGGACGGCCTTCCATGATCCGGCGCCTCCTCGGGCACCGAGTCCCCCACGCTCTGAATTCGTCTTCAAAACATGAAAACCCGACAGACAGAGGCCACACAGGAATGGGCGCGTGCGCCTGGTGTGATTTCATCGACGCACCAGTTGGCGCAGTTTCATGCCCGCCGCCCATAACGCACCGAAATAGAGGATAGCCGACGCGCACACGACGGCACCCACAAGCCCGATCCGGTGAATTTTCCGGGATTGCAGGGCCAGCCAGTCCGCGGCCCCCGCAGCCCAGATCAGAAACACGGCCACCAGCGCCGTCGCGGCAATGACCTGGAGCACGAACAGCCCCCACCCAGGTGTCGGCCGGTAACGACCACGCCGCAGCAACCCCAACAGCAGCCACGCAGCATTGATCAGCGCCCCGATGCCGATCGACAACGTCAGTGCGGCATGCTGCAGGTAAGGCACCAGCAGAAAGTTGAAAACCTGTGTGAGCACCAGCACCGCGATCGCGATGCGAACCGGCGTGCGAATGTCTTGCGTCGCGAAATAACCTGGCGCAAGGACCTTGATCGCCACGACCCCCAGCAACCCGACGCCCCAACCCATCAGAGGCCCGACCGTCTGCGCCACGTCTCGGGGTGTGAAGGCGCCATAGTGGTACAACACCGCCACCAAGGGTTGACCGAACACCAGCAGCGCCGCCGCACAAGGCACGGTCAAAACAACTACCAGACGCAGCCCCCAGTCCAGCATGGACGAGTATTTTTCGGGATCGTTGGCGGCATTGGCCGCCGCCAGCTGGGGCATCAGCACCACGCCAAGCGCCACACCGAGCATTGCCGTGGGGAACTCCATCAACCGGTCCGCGTAAGTGATCCAGCTCACACTGCCCGACTCCAGATGGGAGGCAATTTGCGTGTTGATGATCAGCGACAGCTGGGCAACACCAACACCTAGCAGGGCGGGCAACATCAGCGCCGCGACCCGACGGGTGCCACGATCGGCCCATGCCTGCCGCATATCCACCATGCGAAACCCAATAACAGGCAACATCCCCAACCGTTTCAGTGCCAGCAACTGCATCCCCAGCTGCGTCAGGCCGCCAAGCATGACGCCCGCGCACAAGGCAAAAATGGGTTCAATACCATGCACCTCGAACCACGGAGCGCCCAGCCACGCGCTCACGATCCAGCAGAGGTTGAGCAACACTGGCGTGGCAGCCGGCACGGCAAAACGCCGCCAGGTATTCAGGACACCCGCGCACAGCGCCACCAACGACATGAACGCAATATAGGGAAACATCCACCGCGACATCGTCACTGCGGCATCGAAGCCGTGCGGGCTCTGCTTCAGGCCACTGGCCATGGCCCAGACCAGCCAGGGCGCCCCCGCCACACCGAGCAGGCAGGTAAGCATGAGCACCCAGAACAGCGCGGTGGCCACCCGGCCCACCAGCACGCGGGTCGCCTCTTCTCCATCTTGGGCCTTACTGGCAGCCAGCACCGGCACGAAGGCCTGGCTGAACGCCCCCTCGGCGAACAGGCGCCGAAACAAGTTGGGAATCCGCCACGCCACATTGAAGGCATCCGTCATGGCGCTGGCACCGAATATCGACGCCATCAGCAATTCGCGCACCAGCCCGGTCACACGGGACGCAAGGGTTAACACAGAAACAATGGATGCGGATCGGAATAGGCTCACATCGTCAAGTGTAGTGCCCCGCCCCCTGCCGCACACTTGCCGACCGACCACCGGGCCCCGAAAACCCGAAGCCTGTTAGAATTAAAAGCTTTGCTGACAACATCCTCAGACACAAGGAACTCTCAATGGCTTCTGCAAAACCCAAGAAAAAGAACCCGCGCCTGGCGTCGGGCCGTAAACGCGCGCGTCAAGACGTGAAGCTCAATGCAGCCAACACGTCCCTGCGCTCAAAGTACCGCACTGCGGTGAAGAATGTCGAAAAGGCCGTTGTCGCCGGCGACAAATCGAAGGCGGCCGAAGCTTTCACCAAGATGCAAGCGGTAGTGGATGCTGTCGCCGACAAGGGCATCTTCCACAAGAACAAGGCCGCGCGCGACAAGAGCCGCCTCTCCGCCAAGGTCAAGGCCTTGGCCACTGCTGGCGCAGCCAGCGCTGCCTGATCCCGTCGGTCAGGCAAAATCGCCCGGCTTGAACTCGCGACTCAGTCACAATTCAGGCCGCCGTTTGTAACGGGTGCGCTGTCAGCAAAGCAAAAATAGCCGCGATCGCGGCTATTTTTGTTTCAATCTCTGAAAAATATCCGCCTGCCCCTGATCGCCCGTGAAACCACGCCGGTCACCAGCCCAGTCAAGGTGTTTCTGTCAGCAAGCAGGCATCAAGCGTCTGCAGATGGTTGTCCCGGGCAAAGTTCATACAAAAGTCCCAGGCCATCGGTTCCGCATCCCTTAGTCGAGAGCGGACGACGACGCACTTGACGCCATTGAGCGTGGTCGGGATGCACCAGGGGGAATAACCGGGATGGCGATTCGGCCCCACCTTCCCTGGACGAAATTGGCTCATGACACCTGCCAACCGCTCTGCCCAATCACTGGGGCGAAAGGTTTTTCCTTCCTGCGTAATGCCCAGGATAAAGATGTCTTTGGCAGTATTGGAAACCATCGGATGGAGGGTATGAAAAGCCGCCACTCCAAGGGATCACCTCATGCTGCGGCGCACAAGTATTCTATCTTATATAAGACTGCACACCTCCCTGCATCACTGTGATGCAGGAATAACAAAAAGCAGTGCGATCTCTAGACCTAAAATTCACCTTCAACGGCCCGCCTTTCGTTGGGCCGCTTTGTTTTTCAGGAGCCTTCCGCATGCCCACCTTCATCGAAGCCGCCTCACCGCATACCATGAACACCTATGCCCGTCTGCCGATTGCGCTCAGCCATGGCCAGGGCTGCCGCGTGTGGGACGTCAACGGCCGGCAGTATCTGGACGCACTGGCAGGCATCGCGGTCAACACGCTGGGCCACAACCATCCCAAACTGGTGCCCGCCCTGCAGGATCAGGTCGCCAAGATCATCCACAGCTGCAACTATTACCATGTGCCCAACCAGGAAAAGCTCGCCGCCAAGCTGGCCGAACTCTCGGGCATGAGCAATGCGTTCTTTTGCTCCACCGGACTCGAAGCCAATGAGGCCGCTCTGAAACTGGCGCGCAAGTACGGCCATGACAAAGGTATCGAACGGCCCGAGATCGTGGTGTATGAAAAGGCCTTTCACGGCCGCAGCATTGCCACCCTCTCGGCTACCGGCAATCCTAAAGTTCAAAAAGGTTTCGAACCGCTGGTCGAGGGCTTCATTCGGGTGCCGCTCAACAACATCGAGGCGCTGAAAAAAGCGACGGAAGGCAACCCCAACGTGGTGGCCGTGTTCTTTGAAACCATCCAGGGTGAAGGGGGCATCAATCCGACGCGCTGGGAATACCTGCGCGAGGTACGGCAGCTCTGCGACGAACGCGACTGGCTCATGATGATCGACGAGGTGCAGTGCGGCATGGGCCGGACAGGCAAATGGTTCGCCCATCAATGGGCAGGCGTCGTCCCTGATGTCATGCCGCTGGCCAAGGGCCTGGGTTCGGGAGTGCCCATTGGCGCTGTCGTGGCCGGCCCGAAGGCCGCGGCCATTTTCCAGCCGGGCAACCACGGAACCACGTTCGGCGGTAACCCGCTGGCGATGCGCGCCGGTGTGGAGACGATCCGCATCATGGAGGAAGACGGACTGATGGAGAACGCAGTCCGCGTGGGAACCCACCTCAAGGAAGCGCTCCAAAAGGCACTGGTGGGCCAAACGGGCGTGACGGACATACGCGGCCAGGGCCTGATGATTGGCCTGGAACTGGCCAAGCCCTGCGGCGTGCTGACGCAACGTGCCGCCAATGCGGGTCTTCTCATCAGCGTGACCGCCGACAATGTGATCCGCTTGGTGCCGCCGCTGATCATGACGTTATCCGAAGCCGACGAGGTGGCAGCCATTCTTGTGCCGCTCATTCTGCAATTCCTCGCGGAGTAAGACACGCCATGAGCCAGAAACACTACCTGCAGTTTACGGACCTTTCAGCGGACGAATATGCCTATCTGTTCGAGCGGGCCGCCCTGATCAAGAAAAAGTTCAAGACCTACGAGAAGCACCACACGCTGGCGGACCGCACCTTGGCCATGATCTTCGAGAAAGCCTCGACGCGCACACGGGTGAGCTTCGAGGCGGGCATGTACCAGCTCGGCGGCAGTGTGGTCCACCTGACCACCGGAGACAGTCAGCTCGGCCGGGCCGAGCCCATTGAGGACAGTGCCAAGGTCATCAGCCGCATGACCGATCTGGTGATGATCCGCACTTTTGGCCAGGAGAAGATCGAACGCTTCGCCAGTCACTCGCGCGTGCCGGTCATCAATGGCCTGACCAACGAGTTCCATCCCTGCCAGATCCTGGCCGACATCTTCACCTATATCGAACATCGCGGCTCGATTCAGGGCAAGGTCGTGGCCTGGGTCGGTGACGGCAACAACATGGCCAATACCTGGCTCCAAGCGGCGGAACTGCTGGGCTTTACCGTTCACGTCAGCACGCCCAGCGGCTACGAAGTCGACCAATCCGTCGCCGGTGTGCGCTCGACCAGCAGCTACAAGGTATTCAAGGACCCGATGGACGCCTGCCGCGGCGCCCACCTCGTAACCACCGATGTATGGACAAGCATGGGCTACGAGGCCGAGAACGAAGCGCGCATGAAGGCGTTTGCCAACTGGCGTGTGGATGCGGACATGATGCGTGTGGCCCAACCGGATGCCCTTTTCATGCACTGCCTGCCGGCTCACCGGGGAGAAGAGGTCGATGCCGATGTCATCGACGGCCCGCAGTCCGTCGTCTGGGATGAAGCTGAAAACCGCATGCACGTGCAAAAAGCGCTGATGGAATACCTGCTGCGCGGCCGGCTCTGATGCCGGTATGCACGGCCTGCGGTGCCTGCTGTGCCAGCTACCGCGTCGACTTTTCCGTCTGCGAGCTTGAATCCTCGGGTGGATCCGTCCCCGACGGCCTGACCGTCGAGATCAACAGCGGCACCTGCCGCATGCGTGGCACTGACCATGTCCCGGCGCGCTGCGCCGCACTGACGGGCACCGTGGGCCAACAGGCCACCTGCGGCATCTATGAGTGGCGCCCTTCCCCCTGCCGGGAATTCACCGCGGGAAGCGACGCCTGTCAATACACGCGGCAGCGTCATGGAATTTCCTTTCTCTCCACCTTGGAACTCTGAGTAGCAAATTCCGCGGGACACTTCACCTGGATGCCGTGCGGCCCGCGCACCGCTTCCATTGAATGGCGGCGCATTTGTTCCGATCCCGTCGATCCAGAGGTGCCTGCCGGCGCAGGCCCGCTACGTGCCCATGCCCACTTGAATCTCCCGGGCAAGAAGATCGAGGCGCATGGACCCAAGCGACCAACACCCACAGGCCGGCTGTCAAATGTCGTTTTTGTTGGAAAAAACCGACACCACACCACGGCAATCGTGGTTACCTTTCCATCCATGAAAAAACTCTGGGACATTTCTCCCCCCATCACGGCTGGGTCACCGGTCTTTCCTGGAGACACGCCTTACAGCCAGACATGGACCGCAACCATCACCCCTGACTGTCCCGTCAACGTGGGCGCGATCACGTTGTCTCCCCATGTGGGCGCGCACGCCGACGCCCCCCTGCACTATGACCCGCATGGGGCTGCGGCGGGCACGCTGGATCTGACACCTTACCTCGGCCCATGCCGTGTGATCCATGCCGTGAGTTGCGGCCCTCTCATCCAGTGGGCTCACTTGGCCCATGCCGCGCAGGCCTTGCCCCCCCGTGTGCTGGTCCGAACCTATGCGCGCGCGCCGAATCAGTGGGACCCTCAATTCACGGCGTTCGATCCGGAAACGATCATGAAGCTGGCCGCCCTGGGTGTCCGGCTCATCGGCATCGACACTGCCAGCATCGACCCGGCAGACAGCAAGACCCTGCCCAGTCACCAGACGCTGCGGCGCCTCGACTTGCGCGTGCTGGAAAACCTGGTGCTCGACGACGTTCCCGAAGGCGATTACGAGCTGATCGCGCTGCCCTTGAAGCTTGTGGCCGCGGACGCCAGCCCTGTTCGCGCCATTCTCCGTGCCCTAGCCTGACCGCCCCCAAAAATCAACGCCTGCCTGCCTCCCAATGACACACCCCACCCTCGACGACTGCCGCACACTCGACGCGAACGACCCCCTGCATGTGCTGCGTGAGCAATTCGACTTGCCGCCGGGCTTGATTTATCTTGACGGCAACTCGCTGGGGCCTTTGCCCAAGGCGACACCTGCCCGCGTGGCCGAAGCCGTCACGCGTGAATGGGGTCGAGACTTGATTCGAGCCTGGAACACCGCCGGCTGGTTTGACCTGCCAGGCAAGATCGGTGACAAGATTGCACGCCTGATCGGCGCTGGTGAACATGAAGTCGTCGCGACCGACAGCACCTCCGTCAATCTCTACAAGGTCCTCAGCGCGGCTCTCCATATCGCCACCCAGGACGCTCCGCAGCGCCGGGTGATCGTCAGCGAACGCAGCAATTTCCCGACCGACCTCTACATCGCGCAGGCTCTGTGCGAGGAACGCGGCTACAGACTGCAGCTGGTGGAGTCCGACGAAATCGCCGCGGCACTGACGACCGATGTCGCCGTGCTGATGCTCACGCACGTGAACTACCGCACAGGCGCGATGCACGACATGGCCGCCGTCACCGCGGCCGCCCATGCCAACGGCGCACTGACGGTGTGGGACCTCGCCCACAGCGCTGGTGCGGTGCCAGTCGACCTGAATGGGGCAGACGCCGATTTTTCGATTGGCTGTGGCTACAAATACCTCAACGGCGGCCCGGGCGCGCCAGCGTTCGTTTGGGTCAACCCGAAACATGCCGACCGCTTCCGGCAACCACTGGCCGGATGGTGGGGACATGCCGCACCGTTCGAGTTCAAGCCGGACTACCAGCCCGCGCCCGGCATCACACGCTACCTCTGCGGCACGCAACCTATTCTCAGCATGACCGCGCTGGACTGCGGGCTCGACACCGTGTTGGCTGCGCAACCCTGGGGCGGCATGGCGGCGCTGCGGGAAAAGTCACTCGCATTGACGGACCTGTTCATTGCCCTCGTGGAGGCGCGCTGTGCGGGCCATGGCCTGGGACTGGCGACACCGCGCAACCACGCCCAACGGGGCTCGCAAGTCTGCCTGACACGTCGCGAAGGCGCCTACGCGATCGTGCAGGCGCTCATCGCGCGCGGCACCATTGGCGACTTTCGCGCCGGCGATGGCGGCGCGCACCCGGACATCCTGCGCTTCGGACTGTCTCCGTTGTACATCGGTTTCCAGGACGTCTGGAATGCCGTGGAGCATCTCCGGCAAGTGCTCGAAACAAAGGAATGGCAACGCCCCGAATTCAACCGCAAGCACGCAGTGACCTGACCATGCACTCACATCATTCCAAGCCCGAACACATCGTCCAGGAAGAAAAAGCCCGGCTCGATTTCAGCCAGACCATGAGCTACGGGGACTACCTTCAGCTCGACGCCATCCTCAACGCGCAGAAAACGCTCTCGCTAGACCACAACGAGATGCTGTTCATCGTGCAGCACCAGACCAGCGAACTCTGGATGAAGCTCATGCTGCACGAACTCGGCGCCGCGGTGGCCCGCATCGCCAGCGACGACCTGCCAACGGCCTTCAAGATGCTCGCCCGCGTAAGCCGAATCATGGAGCAACTGGTTCACGCCTGGGACGTGCTGGCCACCATGACCCCCCCCGAATACAGCGCCATCCGGCCCTACCTCGCCAACTCGAGCGGTTTCCAGAGCTACCAGTACCGATGCATCGAGTTCACGCTTGGCAACAAGAACGCCGCGATGCTCAAGCCCCATGCCCATCGGCCGGATTTGCTGGCGATGGTGCGATCCGCCCACGAAGCCCCCTCGCTATACGACGAAGCGCTGCGCCTCCTGGCCCGCCGAGGCCTGCCCGTTCCAGAGACCCATACCCTTCGCGACTGGACACAGCCCTACACTGAAAGCGAGGCCGTGGAACAAGCATGGCTGCGGGTCTATCGCGACCCGAAACAGTATTGGGACCTCTATCAACTGGGGGAGGAATTGACCGATCTGGAGGACGCGTTCCGGCTCTGGCGCTTCCGCCATCTGACCACGGTGGAGCGGGTGATCGGCTTCAAACGCGGCACGGGCGGCACAGGTGGCGTCAGCTACC
>JAEWVY010000244.1 GCA_023396625.1 Pseudomonadota bacterium
GTTCTGAATGGCGCACCCCAGGGACACCAGGCGTTCCAGATCAGTGACTTCGGCAGCCTTGGGAGGCGGCCCATCGGGAACGGGTTCGCAAGGCACAACCGGCATGGGCTTCATGGGGTCGGCCAGCCGGGCAATGGCCAAAATCAACAGGGGGGCGCGGTACGCCTTGTCGCGGGCCTCGTCGATTTGCTGCGGCGTGGCGGCGGGATCGCGGTCCGCCAGGGCCTGCCCGAACACACGGGCGAGGCGTTCCCGTTGCGCCACGGGAACGACGACGAAGCGCCAGGGCAATAGTTGCCGGTGATCCGGCGCGGCCGCGGCAGCGTTCAGGATGCGCCGCAACTGGGCTGGAGAAGGGCCTGGCGCGACCAGATGTCGAGGAGAGATATTGCGGCGCGAGTGAATCAGGGCATCGGCAAATTCTGCCCATTCCTCGAGATTGGGTTGTTCCATCCGTCGTTCCTTGGGCGCCCGTGAACAGGGCTGATCAAAGTGAAACCGACCAGCACGCGGAGTGAAAATCTCCGAATTTGGAGGGGTGTCACCGCTGATTCGCGCCTGCCGGGGTTTCTGGTTCGCCCCAAGCATATGCCATGACCGCCCCAGGAAGACAAACAGTGCCCCATGGTTGATGCCGCTTGGTCAACACGACGGCACATGCAGGCGGTATCCTTGCGCATCACCAGCCAACGGTTGCCTCCCCATGTCCTACATGCTTTTGATCATCGAACCGCCTGAGCAGCGGCGTACACGCACCGAAGAAGAAGGCCGCGAAGTCTATGCACGCATGCAGCACTTTGGCGAGGCCTTGCGCGCGCAAGGCAAGCTGAAGGCCATGGAGTCGCTGGCTTCGCAGGCCAGCGCCGTGCGGGTGAGCAAGCCGGGTGGAAAGGCCCTGTTGCGGGATGGCCCGTTTGCCGAGGCCAAGGAGATGGTCGGCGGCTTCTTCCTTCTGGACGGCGTGGACCGGAATGAAGCACTGGCCATTGCTCAGCAGTGTCCAGCAGCCGAGTGGGCCACGGTGGAAGTGCGCCCGCTGGCGCCGTGTTTCGACGACAGTCACGCGTAATCAGGGTTTTCACCTACCTTCGAATTGTCGAAAGCGTCGAACTCGTTTCGTCGTAGGCATTGAGGTCCCGCAGCCATCGTGCCCTGGTCGCCGATG
Organism: Pseudomonadota bacterium; assembly: GCA_023396625.1. Taxonomy (GTDB): domain Bacteria; phylum Pseudomonadota; class Gammaproteobacteria; order Burkholderiales; family Burkholderiaceae_C; genus JAEWVY01. Next base: position 1,166 of record JAEWVY010000244.1, read on the forward strand.
GCGCTCCTCACTGGCATGACGCTGCGCGCCGCCTGAGCGTACTGTTGCGTTAGGCCAGCATCCGAAATCGCGAGAGGAGAATGATGAGCAAAGTATTCGTCAACATTGGGCTTAGCCTCGATGGTTACATGGCACCGGAAGGAATGACCATGGACAATTGGGACAAGCCTGAGTTCAAGAGCTGGGGTGCCAAGTGGGGTGCGCTGATGGGCTGGATCTTTAACCAGCGGTACTTCCGCGAGAACCTCAAGCTTGGGCCAGGGGGAGAAACCGGCCCGGTCAACGACCTGCTTCGCAGCACCACGGAGCGTATCGGTGCCAACATTATGGGCAAGCGGATGTTCGACGGCGGCGAACGCGCTTGGCCAGAGGAGGCTCCGTTTCACACACCGGTATACGTTCTAAGCCATGAAAAACGCGAACCCTGGGTGCGCCCTGGGGGGACGACCTTTTACTTCATCAATGACGGGCCGGAGCGTGCCCTTGAGCTGGCTCGCGAATCCGCAGGAAGTCGTGATATTCGTATCGCGGGTGGAGCGGATGTGATCCAGCAGTACCTGAATCTGGGTGCCGTTGACGAGATGGAGATCGCCTTGGCACCTGTGTTGTTCGGCGGCGGGCGGCGTCTCTTTGAGAACCTACGCGAGCCTGGGCCGCAGTTTCGCATTGACAAGGTTCTTGATAGTCCAACCGCTACACACTTGCGCTATGTGCGTCAGTGAGGGGGCGGCTTAACAAGCGGTTGCAGCGGACTGTCCGCTGCGCGGCCCACTGCTGAACCGCTGCGATGCACGGCGCGAGGACGCTCAGTAACGCTGCCTTGCGGCAGACCTTTGATTTGATCGACTCGACAACTGAAAAGGAGTCACCCGATGGATCCCGTCGTACATTTTGAAATGCCCTACAAGGACCGCGAGCGCGCGGGCCGCTTTTATTCAACCGCGTTTGGCTGGCAGGTGCAGATGCTGGGCGAGGACATGGGAAGCTACGTCCTGGTGACCACCGCCACGGCCGATGTCAGGCCGGGCACGCCGGCCGGCGCCATCAATGGCGGGCTGTATCCGTATCACCCCGACTGGCCGGCCCAGTATCCCTCGATCGTGATCGGTGTGGACGACGTGCGCACAGCCATGGCGCGGGTCACGCAGGCCGGAGGGCAGGTTCTGGGGGAGCCGATGGATATTCCCGGCGTGGGCGCCTACGTGTCCTTTTTCGATACCGAGGGCAATCGCGTCAGCCTATTGCAACCCACCAAGCCCTGAAGTGCACGTCATGCGATACATGATCATCGTCAAATCCACGCCCGAGTTCGAGGCTCAGACAAACCTGGTCCCTGATGAAGCCGTGCTGGCTGCCATGGCGACCTATCATGAGGAACTGGCAAGCGCTGGTGTGCTGCTCGACGGCAGCGGTCTGCATCCCAGCCGGGAGGGCTGGCGTGTGTTGTATGGCGCCCATGAGCGTCACATCGTCGATGGCCCGTTCACCGAAGCCAAGGAATTGATCGCCGGCTACACACTGATTCAGGTCCGCTCACGGGAGGAGGCCTGGGAGTGGTCACGCCGCTTTCCCAACCCTGTGGGGGAAGGCCGGGAAGCCGTCATCGAGGTGCGCCGCTTGATCGAGCTCGAAGAATTCCCGCAGAACGAGACCATGGAACGCTTCAAGCAGATGAATGAAGATCGACTCCAATGACAGGAAAGGCCATTGCATCATGATCCGCCAGCTATTTGTGAACCTGCCAGTGAGTGACATGGCCCGATCCAAGGCTTTTTTCACTGCCCTGGGTTTGGGCTTTGAGCCCCGCTTCACCAACGAGCAAGGGGCTTGCCTCAAAATCACGGACAACCTCTTCGTGATGCTGTTGGTGGAGCCCTTTTTTCGCACCTTCACCCCCCGCCCGGTCGCGGACGCGAGGAAAAGCACGGAAGTGCTGATGGCGCTGTCCTGCGACAGCAGGACAGAGGTCGATACGCTGGTGGACCGGGCGGTGGCGGCTGGTGGGACCACCCCGAATGCCCCACAGGACCATGGGTTCATGTACCAGCATGGTTTTGCCGATCTGGATGGCCACCTGTGGGAAGTGTTCTGGATGGACGAGAACGCCGCCCCGGCACAGTTCTGAACACGCATGCATTCCGGCGTCCACCAGGCGATTGCCGCGGTCTGGCGGATCGAGTCGGCACGCATTGTCAGCGCCGTGGCCCACCTCGTGCGTGATGTCGGCGTGGCCGAGGAACTGGCGCAGGACGCCCTGGTCGCCGCGCTGGAGCATTGGCCTGTCGATGGGATTCCGGACAATCGGGGGGCTTGGCTCATGACCGCCGCCAAGCGACGGGCGATCGACTACCTGCGCCACCGAAAAATGGCCGATGCCCGACACGAAAACATGGCCTTGGACCTGCAGGCGCTGGAAGCCCTTCACGTGCCCGACTTTGTGGATGCGCTGGA
>JAEWVY010000052.1 GCA_023396625.1 Pseudomonadota bacterium
CCCGCAGCGTGCGTGGAAATCCCGAACTTGCCACCGGTCATGTCGCTCACCTTCTTCGTGAACACGTCCACGGCGCCAAAAATGGTGTCCAGCGACTTCGGGAAACTGGATGCCAGCCGCCAGCGAATGGCTGCCTGGGCGTGCACAGCCGGTGCGACACCGGCGGCCAGCACGCCGGCAATGCCGGCATGCTTGATGAGGGAACGACGATCCATGGAATTGACTCCTGAAAGTTGGAAGAAACGACCCGGGCACCCTCGGCGCACCGGGGACTCTTGAGGTCGCCTTGGATTGTAGAAAGCTGCGGACCGCTTCTGGAAGGGGTTTTCCCTCCCGCGGGGCCTTTCCTCCAGGGTTTCAGCTTATATTTTTCACGCTGCCGCATCACTTTGAACAGCACCTTGCAGCGGCGGCAACGCCGGCGTGAAAGAATTTCAATCGGCTCAGGCGACGGCCTTGAGCGCGGGGCGGGCGGCGCCGCCGATCAATGCACCAAAACGGGCCATGATGGCGGCCTCGATGCCAGTCGCGTCCAGCCCCTGCATGGCCAGCAGGCGCACCGGGTCCCCATGCTCGATGAACACGTCGGGCAGGCCCAGGGACAGCAATGGCGTCGACAACCCGGCCGCCTGCAGTGCCTCACCCACGGCGCTGCCCGCGCCACCCGGAAGGCATCCCTCTTCCACCGTCACCAGCGCCTCGTGCGTGCCCGCCATCTGCAGCAGCAGTTCCACATCGAGCGGCTTGGCCCAGCGCATGTTGACCACGGTGAGGTTCAGCCGTTCGGCCACTTCGAGCGCCGGGTACAGCAAGGTGCCAAAGGCCAGGATCGCCACGCCCTTGCCCTCGCTCGCGTCACCCTCCGGCGCAGGCTGGCGCAGGCGCCGGACCTCCGCCTTGCCGAAAGGAAGGGGATCGAGTTCCGGCAGGGGCAGCACCCCGGCGCCAGCCCCCCGCGGATAACGCACCGCCACGGGGTGTTCCTGCGCAAACGCGGCGCTCAGCAGTTGGCGACACTCTCGCTCATCGGCCGGGCAGGCGAGGCTCACGTTCGGGATGCAGCGCAGGTAGGCGATGTCATAGGCGCCCGCGTGCGTGGCGCCATCCGCACCGACAAGGCCCGCGCGGTCGAGCGCGAACACCACCGGCAGGTTCTGGATCGCCACGTCATGGATCAACTGGTCATACGCACGCTGCAGGAAGGTGGAATAGATCGCCACCACCGGCTTCAGCCCCTCGCAGGCCAGGCCCGCGGCAAACGTGACGGCGTGCTGCTCGGCAATGCCGACGTCGTAGTAGCGGCCGGGGAAGCGTTGCTCGAATTCCACCAGGCCCGACCCCTCCCGCATGGCCGGCGTGATGCCGACGAGCCGGGGGTCCTTCTCCCCCATGTCGCACAGCCACTGGCCGAACACCTGTGTGAAGGTGAGCCGGGGCGGCGTCGCCGGGGGAACGACCCCCACCGCCGGGTCGAACTTGCCCGGGCCGTGGTAGGCCACGGGATCGGCCTCGGCCAGCTTGTAGCCCTGGCCCTTCTTGGTCACCACGTGCAGGAACTGCGGTCCGTCGAGCTGCTTGATGTTCTCCAGCGTGGGGATCAGCGAATCGAGGTCGTGGCCGTCGATCGGGCCGACATAGTTGAAGCCAAATTTCTCGAACAGCGTCGCCGGCACGACCATGCCCTTGGCCTGCTGCTCGAAGCGCTTGGCCAGCTCGAACAGCGGTGGAGCGACCTTGAGCACGTTCTTGCCAACGTTCTTGGCCGCCGCATAGAACTGCCCGCTCATGAGTTGCGCCAGATAGCGGTTGAGCGCCCCCACCGGGGGGCTGATCGACATGTCGTTGTCGTTGAGGATGACGAGCAGCTTGCAGTCCTGCACGCCGGCGTTGTTGAGGGCCTCGAACGCCATGCCCGCGGTCATGGCGCCGTCGCCAATGACGGCCACCGCGTGGCGGCTTTCGCCTTTCTGCCGCGCCGCCAGCGCCATGCCGAGCGCGGCGGAGATGCTGGTGGACGAATGCGCCGTGCCGAAGGTGTCGTAAACGCTTTCGCCGCGCTGGGGGAAACCCGACAGCCCCCCCAGTTGCCGCAACGTGGGCATGCGTTCACGCCGGCCGGTCAGGATCTTGTGCGGATAGGTCTGGTGGCCCACATCCCACACCAGCCGGTCGTGCGGCGTGTCGAACACGTAGTGCAGGGCCACGGTCAACTCGACCGTCCCCAGGTTGGAGCTCAGATGCCCGCCCGTGCGGGACACGTTCTCCAGCACGCAGGCACGCACCTCGTCCGCCACGGCGCGCAGCTGGGTGCGGGGCAGGCGGCGCAGGTCGGCCGGTTCGCGAATCGTTTCGAGCAGCGAAGTCATGGTGTGCATTGGCCTCTGGCCTGGGTCATCGGTTGGCGCGGTCATCTGTCGCGCAGGACCAAACTGTCGGCCAGGCCCCGCAGTGCCCGGCTGCGCTCGGGCGGAAGCCCGCTGGCCGCCAAAGCCGCGAGCGCCCGGGTGTGCAGGGCGCAGGCCTGGTCCCGCGCGGCGTCCAGCCCCATCAGGGACACATAGGTGGGTTTGTCCGATGCCGCGTCCTTGCCCGCCGTCTTGCCCAGCGTGGTGGCGTCCGCGGTCACATCCAGGATGTCATCCACGACCTGGAACGCCAACCCCACCGCGTCCCCGAAATCGGCCAGTGCGCCGCCGCCCGGCTCCGGCGGCAAGGGCGCCGTCACAGGCCGGCACGCCGCGCCCATCAGGACACTGGCGCGCAACAAGGCGCCTGTCTTGAGCCGATGCATGCGACACAAGGCCGGTTCGTCCAGCCGCGCGCCCACACTGGCCAGGTCGATGGCCTGTCCGCCCGCCATACCTTCATGGCCCGCCGCACGGGCAAGCAGGCGACACAATGCCGCCTGCACGGATGGACCCACGATGGCTTCATCGGGCGTGAGCAGTTCGAACGCCAAGGCCTGCAAGGCGTCTCCCGCCAACAACGCCTGCGCCTGGCCAAACCGCACGTGCACCGTCGGCTTGCCCCGTCGCAGCACGTCATCGTCCATGCAGGGCATGTCGTCGTGCACCAGGGAATAGGCATGAATCAGTTCCACCGCGCAAGCGGCGCGCAGGGCCGCCTCCCGCAGTGCCGCGCGCTGCCCGGCGTCCAGTCCGTGCTCCACCGCCTCGGCTGCGGCCAGCACCAGCAGCGGCCGCAGCCGCTTGCCCCCGCCCAGCACGGCATAGCGCATGGCCTCCCCCAGCCCGCCGCAGGCGTCCGCAGGAACCCAATCCGAAAGCGCCCGTTCCACCTGCTCGCGCCGCTGACGGGTCCAGGCCTCGAAATCGAACCCCGAACCGGCGCTCACGCGGGCATCCATGGCTTGAGCACCCCCTCGTCGAGCACCTTGATCTGCTGCTCCACCGTATCGAGCTGAGCCCGGCAGTATTGAAGCAAGAAGGCACCGCGCTGGTAGGCCCCCAGCAACTCGTCAAGCGGCAGCTGCCCGGATTCGAGCCGCGCCACGAGTTGCTCAAGCTCCTGCGCGGCCGCCTCGTAGCTGGCGGGCGCCACGGGGCCGGTGCCAGGAGCCGGTTTGGAAGTTGGCTTGGACATGTCGATGGGAAGCGGATCACGCGGGCTCAATGCAAAAGGGAGATTTTAGAGGCTGGCTCCGGCCATGTCGCCCCCGCATCCGTGCCATGGCTGCCGCGCCTTGCCGCAGGCCTCCGTTCCCAGGGGGGTACAATCCGCCCTCCTCCAGTCGGCTTCACCGGCTTTTTTCGCGCCCCGCCTGCGGGCCCGGCGCCCACCCCACCTGCCCCTTCATAGGGGGAGTCTCTAGGTCAGGTCACCCATGTCTGATTTAAGTCTTCAAATGCAGCAGGCCGCAAGCCAACTTCCAGTTTCGAGCTACTTCGACGAAGCGCTCTATCAGCGCGAGATGGCGCTCATCTTCCAGCGCGGCCCCCGCTACGTGGGGCATCAGCTCGCCGTGCCCGCCGCGGGCGACTATCACGCCCTGCCCCAGGAAGGCGAGGGCCGCGCCCTGGTGCGCAATGCCCAGGGCGGCGTGGAGCTGGTGTCCAACATCTGCCGTCACCGGCAAGCCGTGATGCTCAAGGGTCGCGGCAACCTGAATGCGCAGGGCAAGGGGCATGCCGGAGGCAACATCGTCTGCCCGCTGCACCGCTGGACGTATGCACCGGACGGGCAGTTGCTGGGGGCGCCCCACTTCCCGCAGGATCCCTGCCTGAATCTGACCAACTACAAGCTGCGCACGTGGAATGGCCTGCTGTTCGAGGACAACGGCCGCGACGTCGAAGCCGACCTCGCCAGCCTGGGGCCACGGGCCGACCTCGACTTCTCGGGCTACGCGCTGGACCGCGTGGAACTGCACGAATGCAACTACAACTGGAAGACCTTCATCGAGGTCTATCTGGAGGACTACCACGTCGGCCCCTTCCACCCCGGCCTCGGCCATTTCGTGACCTGCGATGACCTGCGCTGGGAGTTCGGACGCGAACACTCGGTGCAGACGGTGGGCGTCTCCGCGGCCTTCAACCACCCCGGCTCCGCCGTGTACCGGCGCTGGCATGACCAGCTGCTGAAATACCGCAACGGCCAGCCACCGGAGCGCGGCGCCATCTGGCTGACGTATTACCCGCACATCATGGTGGAGTGGTATCCGCACGTGCTCACGGTCTCCACGCTGCACCCCATGGGTCCGGCCAAGACCCTGAACATGGTGGAGTTCTACTACCCCGAGGACATCGTCGCGTTCGAACGCGAGTTCGTCGAGGCGCAGCAGGCGGCCTACATGGAGACCTGCATCGAGGACGACGAGATCGGCGAGCGCATGGACGCCGGCCGGCGCGCCCTGTTGCAGCGCGGCGCCAATGAAGTCGGTCCCTACCAGAGTCCCATGGAAGATGGCATGCAGCACTTCCACGAATGGTATCGAGGCGTGATGCGCCTCGAGGACAATCAAATTTGATAGCTTTCTATCAAGCACTGACGCTGGATAAAAGCATTTTTATCTAGGAAAATCTGTGCAAGCCGCGTGGATGGTGCTGGCCTCGCTGCTCTTCGCGGGCATGAGCGTGTGCATCAAGTTCGCCTCGGCGCACTTCAACACGGTCGAGCTGGTGTGTTACCGCGGCGCCATCGGCATCGTGTTCATGACAGTCTGGTGCCGGATTCAGGGCGTGTCGTTCAGGACCGCCGTGCCGATGATGCACGTCTGGCGCATCGTCGTCGGCGTCATGGCGCTGACGGCCTGGTTCTATGCCATCGCCGGCCTGCCATTGGCCACCGCCATGACGCTCAACTACATGAGCGGCATCTGGGTGGCGGCGTTCCTGGTCGGCGGCACGCTGGTGATGGGCCGGCTGCAGGACATCGGACGACAAGGGCCCATCGTGCTGACCGTGATGGCCGGATTCGCCGGCGTGGTGATGATGCTGCGCCCCACCATCGAGCAGAACCAGCTGTTCGCCGGCCTGATCGGCCTGCTCTCGGGGCTGGGCTCGGCATTTGCCTACCTGCAGGTGGCGGCCCTGGGACGCGTGGGCGAACCCGAAGCCCGCACGGTGCTCTATTTTTCCATCGGCGCCACGCTGGCTGGCGCCTTCGGCATGCTGTTCACCGGCATCAGCGCCTGGACCTGGCCGCAGGTGCTGTGGCTGCTGCCCATCGGGGTGCTGGCCGCCCTGGGCCAGCTGTGCATGACCCGCGCCTACAGCCACGGCGCCACACTGGTGGTGGCCAACC
>JAEWVY010000069.1 GCA_023396625.1 Pseudomonadota bacterium
CTCGAGTACGGCAGTGCCACGGTCGAACTCCACACCGACGCCGTGAAACCCGGAGAGCGGGTGCTCCTGGTGGATGACCTGATCGCGACGGGGGGCACGATGATGGCTGGCCGCCGGCTTCTGGAGAAACTTGGCGCCACGGTCATGGAAGGGGCGGCCATCGTGGACCTTCCCGAACTCGGGGGTTCGCAACGCTTGCGCGAGTCCGGCCTGCCGCTGTTCACGCTGGTCGATTTCGACGGGGCGTGACGCGGGTGGCTTTTGCTACAGATGAAAAGTCTGGTCCGAATTCAGCCAGCGGATGTCGCGGGACAGATACCGAGGGCTGGACTGGGTGCTGTCGAACTGCTCGATTTCGGCCATGATGAGCCCCGTTTCCGCCGGCTTGGTGTGGGTGATGTAGATCGGGAAATGCTTGCCCGGTGCAATGCTTTCGAGCTCCTGCGCCAGCGCGTGCGGTGACAGGTGCAGACTGCGGTTCGCCAGGTCGCGATCGCGGTTGCTGAAAGCGGTTTCGATCACCAGCATGGCCACGTCGAGCTGGTTGAGGCGTTCCCAGAACGCCGGGTTGCGTTCCGTGTCACCGGAAAAAACCCAGCTTCCCTGTCCCGCCGACACGGCGTAGCCCGCTGCCGGCACGGTGTGGACGGCGCTCAGGACCTCGACCCACCTCCCGTCAAGGTTCAGGACCTGTCCGACCTCGACATGCTGAAAGTGGATCAGTGGTGTGGTCGGCGATGGAATCTGGCTGAAGTCCGGCCAGATGACATTGTTGAAGATGTGTGTCCTCAGCGCCTGCACGGTTTCCGGCAGCGCGTGGATGCGCAGTGGCTTGACGCGGCACGCGGCAATCGTGTCGACCATCAGTGGCAACGCGGCGACGTGATCCAGGTGGGAGTGCGTCAGGAACACGTGATCGATCCGCTGCATTTCGTCAATCTGCAGATCGCCCACGCCCGTGCCCGCGTCGATCAGAATGTCGTCGTCGATGAGGAAAGAGGTGGTGCGGCAGTCCTTGGCGATGGCCCCGGAGCAGCCCAGCACGCGCACCTTCATGGCGAACCCCCTGTCGTTTTCATCGGATGATTTGTCGGTCTCTGAATCAGTGGCGCCACGCCAACGAAGTGGTTGACGGAAGCCTACGCAAGGCTACTGCTGTACCCGGCCACGGTAAAGGCAATTGTTGGCATCCTGACCGACCAAATTTGTCAGATATTTTGCGTGCGCAGGCTGTTCTCGCGTGTTCCCGGTCATTCCTGCCGTGCGCGTGCCTGGGCGCCCGATTTCCTCGCGATCCGGTAGACCGCTTCTAAGGCCGGTCAACGTCGACAGCCGCGCGAGACGCGGCCTGGCGGAGCCGTGGGAATTAGGCCTGGACGAACTGCATCTGTATGCCGGCTAGCTCGAGCAGGTCGCCGTTTTTCAGGCTCACGGGCTCCGACGGTATGGGGCTGCTGTTGAGTGTCGGGACTTTGCTGCCGTCGACGTGCGCAACCACGTAGCCGTGCGGTCGACGGGTGATGGCGGCCACGGCGATGCCGGGCTTGCCGATGGTCGTGACCACTTTCACCAAGGACAGCTCACGGCCAGCCGCTGTGCCATTGAGCACACGGATGGTCGCGGCACCAGCGCCTTCATCTGCGGGGTGGGGGGCGTGTTCCAGGGCGCCACTCATGCTGTTCCTGGGAGTGGCCGAGGATTCCGGCGCTGTTGCGGTCTGCTCCGTCTGAAACCGGATCTTGTATTTGCCGATTTCGATCACGTCCTTGTTTCGAAGCTGCTGCTTCTTGATGGCCTTGCCGTTGACGTAGGTTCCGTTGGTGCTGTTGAGGTCTTCGAGAAACACGTCAGCGCCGTTCATCTGCAGAACGGCATGTTCGCCGCTGACGGCCAGGTTGTCGATGACGATGTCGTTATAGGGCCGCCGGCCGAGGGTCGTGCGATCCTTGGTCAATTGCGCTTCCTTGATGACAACACCGTCGATCGAAACGATCAGCTTCGGCATGGTCGGCTCCTGTTCCTTGAAATCGTGTCCGACAAACGAAATACCAAGCTATTTTCTCAGTAATCGGGCCACAAAATTTTGCGGGGCCACGGATTCGTGTGCATTCACCAGCAAAACGGAAATATTATCCCGCCCGCCACAGGCGTTCGCATTTTCAACAAGGCGAATTGCCAATTCCTTGGCTGACCCGCCGCTGTCCAGCAGTGCCGCCAGGGCCTCGTCGTCGACCATGTCGGTCAAGCCATCCGAGCACAACAGGTAGAGGTCGCCGGGCTGTACCAGATGTTCGTGCACTTCCAGCAAAGCGGCCTCGTCCACGCCGAGTGCCCGGGTGACGAGGTTGCGGTTGCCCGATACGGCGGCCTGCGCCGGCGTGATCAGACCCGCGTCGAGCTGCTCCTGGAGCAGCGAATGATCTCGCGTGAGCCGTGTCAGTATGCGTTGGCGCCAGCGGTAACAACGCGAGTCGCCAATATGGCCTAAAGTCAAAGTCTGTCCACGGAACACGCCGGCGACCAGGGTTGTCCCCATGCCGGCCAGTTCGAAATTGGCCCGGGCCGAGGCGAGGATGGCATGGTTGGCGTGCGCCACGCTGGCCTCCAGTGCCTGCTTCACATCGCCGTTTCGGATTTGGGGGGGGGCTTGTGCGAACCAGTCCCCGAGTTCAGTGACAATCATCGCCGTGGCCATGTCGCTCGCCACCTCGCCGCCGTTGTAGCCTCCCATGCCGTCGGCGAGCACGGCAACGCCGCTGGCGGTGTCAAAGGCCACCGAATCTTCGTTGTTTTTGCGCAGGAGACCGATGTCCGTCCGTGCAAGGAAGTCGTAGATCATGTTCAGAGGCAGGTGGCCAGTGTCGGCGGATGAACGGACGTTGGCGCCGCTGCCGGCCAGCGAAGCCCATGCCTATTTGCCCGGCTTGTCTGGACGGGTGTTGCGCCCTTTGCAGGAACCATCATAAGCCGGACGGTTTCGGGGCGATGCGGGCGCTTCAAAAGTGGCGCTACGGTTGCGCGTCGCGAGCCCGCGCGTTCAGGACTTTACCGATCGCCAGCACGAGCAGCGCGCCACTGCAACCAAAAACGTAGTTCCACGTTTTGCCTTGAGGGATGTGGCTGGCCAGTCCCGGGTCGGTCTGGATCATGGTGCCTGCGATCCAGCCCAGCAGCATGCCGCCGAGCGTGATGATGAATGGGAAACGGTCCATGAGCTTGAGGACGAGCTGGCTGCCCCAGACGATGATGGGGATGCTGATCAGCAGACCGAAAATGACCAAAGCCAGTTGGTGTTGCTCGCCAGCGCCTTGGGCGGCGCCGGCGATGGCGATCACGTTGTCGATGCTCATCACGAGATCGGCCACGATCACCGTTTTGACGGCGCCCCAAAGTTTGTCGCTGGACTGGATGTTGTCGTGCGCATCGTCGTCGCCTGGCGCCAGGAGCTTCACGCCGATCCAGACCAGCAGGGCACCGCCGACGAGTTTCAGGAAAGGAATGCCCAGCAACGTCAGGGCGAACGCGATCAGGATGACGCGCAGAACGATCGCACCGGCGGTTCCCCAGAGGATGCCCTTGGTGCGTTGATGGGCAGGCAGCTGGCGGCAGGCCAGCGCGATGACAACCGCATTGTCGCCACCGAGCAGGATGTCGATCATGATGATCTGGCCCACGGCGAGCCAGAAATGGGCTGTCAGGATTTCTTCCACGGCGACCTTTCAAACAGATGCCGAAACGGGGGGCATCAAGAAACGCAAAAGCCGGATTGTCCATCAGGAAATCCGGCCTCTCATTGTGGTTCTCCGCAATATCCGTCCCCGAGGGCACCTATTTGCGGACCGTGCAGGGGCCCAGACTGTTTTCCATCGGAGCCGGTCCGTTTCGCATTACAGCAGTGCCTGGAGCAGCTTGCCCATTTCCGACGGATTGCGTGTCACCTTGAAGCCGCACTCTTCCATGATGGCCAGCTTGGCGTCGGCGGTGTCGGCGCCGCCGGAGATCAGGGCGCCGGCATGGCCCATGCGCTTGCCGGCGGGAGCGGTGACGCCGGCGATGAAGCCGACGATGGGCTTCTTCATGTTTGCCTTGCACCAGCGCGCGGCGTCGGCTTCGTCGGGGCCACCGATCTCGCCGATCATGATGACCGCATCGGTGTCGGGGTCGTCGTTGAAGGCCTGCATCACGTCGATGTGCTTGAGGCCGTTGATCGGGTCGCCGCCGATGCCCACGGCGGAGGACTGGCCGATGCCCAGTTCGGACAACTGTGCCACGGCTTCATAGGTCAGCGTACCGGAACGCGAGACCACGCCGACGCGGCCCTTCTTGTGGATGTGGCCGGGCATGATGCCGATCTTGATCTCGTCCGGCGTGATCAGGCCGGGGCAGTTCGGGCCCAGCAGCAGGGTCTTCTTGCCGCCGGCGGCTTCCTTGGCCTTCATCTTGTTGCGCACCTCGAGCATGTCGCGGATCGGAATGCCCTCGGTGATGCAGATCGCCAGGTCCAGGTCGGCCTCGACGGCCTCCCAGATCGCGGCCGCGGCACCCGCCGGCGGCACGTAGATTACAGACACGGTGGCACCCGTCTGCTGGGCGGCTTCCTTGACGGAGGCGTAGATCGGGATGTTGAAGATCGACTCGCCGGCCTTCTTCGGGTTCACGCCGGCGACGAAGCAGTTCTTGCCGTTGGCGTATTCCTGGCACTTCTCGGTGTGGAACTGGCCGGTCTTGCCCGTGATGCCCTGGGTGATGACCTTGGTGTCTTTGTTGATGTAGATGCTCATGATGAATCCTTGTCAAAACGCTGATGGAGCGCGTGCGCCTTGTCCAGCGGCCACCGCGGAACCGGCTGGGCCGGGCCGCTGGTGGCGCCCCCTCGAGGGGGAGGCGCCGCAGGCGCTTCGGGGGTGGGTCACTTCACAGCGGCGGCCACCTTCTGGGCGGCTTCGGCCATGGTGTCGGCGCTGATGATGGGCAGGCCGGACTCGGCCAGCATCTTCTTGCCCAGTTCCTCGTTGGTGCCCTTCATGCGCACCACCAGCGGTACGGACAGGTTCACGGCCTTGCAGGCGGTGACCACGCCAGTGGCGATGGTGTCGCACTTCATGATGCCGCCGAAGATGTTGACCAAGATGCCCTTGACTTCAGGGTTCTTGAGCATGATCTTGAAGGCTTCAGTAACCTTCTCAGCCGTTGCGCCGCCGCCCACGTCCAAGAAGTTGGCAGGCTCGCCGCCGAACAACTTGATGGTGTCCATGGTGGCCATGGCCAAGCCAGCACCGTTCACCAGGCAGCCAATGTTGCCGTCCAGGCTGATGTAGGCCAGGTCGAACTTGGAGGCTTCGATCTCGGCCGGATCTTCCTCGTCCAGATCGCGCAGGGCCACGATCTCGGGGTGACGGAACAGCGCGTTG
>JAEWVY010000019.1 GCA_023396625.1 Pseudomonadota bacterium
GTCGGGGACGAAGGTCGCCTGCGCCGGGCGCAGTTGGCGCACGAAATCCATCAGGTTGTGGAACGGGTTGCCCTCGATGTTGTACTCGCGCTGCGGCCAGTCCTGCAGCAGCGCGGCCAGGTCGAACACGTCCTGCGCGCGGATGTGCCGCTCGTCGGGCCGGGGGTGCACGGTGATGCCCTGCGCCCCCGCACGCAGGCACAGCGTGGCGGCGCGCGTGACGCTCGGGATGCCCAGGTGCCGGGTGTTGCGCACCAGGGCCACCTTGTTGAGGTTGACGGACAGGGAGGTCTTCATGGCGTTCGTTCAGAGGTTTTGCAGGTCGACCATCATCTGCCGGGTGCGCAGCATGGTCACGCCGCAATGGTAGTTCAGCAGGGCCCGCAGCTGCGGACGCAGCGCCGGCGACATCGATGCGCAGGCCCGCACCAGCGCGGCAAAAGGCACCGTGCTGTCCAGCGCCGCCTGCAGCGCCAGCCAGTCGCGGGCGCCCAGGCTGGCCCGGTCGTCGCCATGGGCCTCGCGCAGGCCGCCTTCGGGGACCAGGCAGTAGGGCGCGGACGGGTCGAGCGGCGCCAGCGTCAGCGTTTGCAGGTCCAGCGCGGGCAGCAGGCCGATGTCGCGCAGCAGCAGCACTTCGAACGCCCGCAGCGCCGCCTGCAGCACCTCGCCTCGCTCGGTGGCGAGCACCTGCACCGCTGCGGCGTAGGCGTCGAACAGGCCCGGATGCGGGTCGTCCCGCGCCAGCAGGCGCAGCAGCAGTTCGTTGAGGTAGTAGCCGGACAGCAGCGCGTCGCCCGTGGGCATGACGTGCCCGCCCACCCATTCGGCCCCCTTGAGCGTGCGGATCTCGGCATCGCCACCGAAGTTCAGGCGCAGCGGCTGCAGCGGCAGCAGCACCGGGCGGAAATTCGAGCTCGGCCGCTTGGCCCCCTTGGCCACGAGGGCGATGCGGCCATGCTGCCGCGTCAGGACGTCCAGAATCAGGCTGGACTCGCTCCAGTCGTAGCGGTGCAGGACGAAGGCCGGTTCGTCAGTGATACGCCTGGTCGCCATCGCCCGGTGGTCCGAACGCCAGGGACATTCACCAGCGAACGCCGCGGCACTGGCTTGGCCAGGCCGCTGGCGTTGCCCCCTGCAAGGGGCCGAGGTCTGCGGCTCCAGGCCTGCCTGCGCAGGCCTGGACAGACCGAAGGGCCACAACCGCTGGCGCGGGCCTGTCTGGCTTGGCGACACGCCGTGCGCGCAGCCTGGGAGTGGGCCTACTCATACCCGAAGGACCGCACCCGCGCCTCGTCGTCGGCCCAGCCCGAGCGCACCTTCACCCACAGCTCCAGGAACACCTTGTAATCCATCAGCTTTTCCAGTTCCTGCCGGGCCTCGGTGCCGATGCGCTTGAGACGCTCGCCTCGTTCACCGATCACCATCGCCTTGTGGCTGTCGCGCTCGACGACGATGGTCGCCGCGATGCGGACCAGGCGGCTGTGGTGGTGGCCCATTTCCTCGTCGAACTTGTCCACCACGACGGTGGAGGTGTACGGCAGTTCGTCGCCG
Organism: Pseudomonadota bacterium; assembly: GCA_023396625.1. Taxonomy (GTDB): domain Bacteria; phylum Pseudomonadota; class Gammaproteobacteria; order Burkholderiales; family Burkholderiaceae_C; genus JAEWVY01. The sequence continues at coordinate 1,555 of JAEWVY010000019.1, forward strand.
GTGAAGCGGAACAGCTTCTCGCGCACGATTTCGGACGCGAGGAATTTCTCGCTGCGGTCGGTCAGTTCGTCCTGCCCATGCCACCAGGGCTGTTCGGGCAGGTAGTTTTCGCAAATCTCGAACAGGCGTTCGATGTCCTTCGGGTTCTTCGCCGACATGGGCACGAACGCCGCGAAGGGGTGGCGCTCCTGCATGGACTGCAGCCAGGGGGCGATGTCGGCGCGGCGGTGCACGTTGTCGAGTTTGTTGGCCACCAGCAGCACCGGCACGCCCGGCTTGAGCAGCGACAGCACCTTGGCATCCGCCAGGGTGAAGCTGCCCGCCTCGACCACGAACAGCACCAGGTCCACGTCGCCGACCGCGCCGAGCACGGTCTTGTTGAGCGATTTGTTGAGCGCGGTGTGATGCCGCGTCTGAAAACCTGGCGTGTCGACGAACACGAACTGCGTGGCGCCGCGGGTGCGGATGCCCGTGATGCGGTGCCGCGTGGTCTGCGCCTTGCGCGAGGTGATGCTGATCTTCTGCCCCACCAGCGCGTTAAGCAGCGTGGACTTGCCCACGTTGGGCTTGCCGACGATGGCGATCAGGCCACAACGCGTGCCGGCGCCGGGACCCGTGGGGGCCACGGATTCAATGCTTTTTTCGGCATTATCCAGCGTCCCCTGGTGATTGTTTGCTACTGGTTTCGTAGCATCGTTCATTTCGTTTCCGCCCTCAGTTTTTCCAGCATCGCCGCGGCGGCCGACTGCTCGGCGGCGCGGCGCGAGTGGCCCCGGCCCCGCTCGGTCAGGCCCAGATCGGCCACCTCGCACTCGACCTCGAACGTCTGCTGGTGCGCCGCGCCCGAGGTGCCCACGACGCGGTAGGCGGGCAGGCGCATCTTGCGCCCCTGCAGCCATTCCTGCAAGCCGGTCTTGGGATCGCGGGCCACGGCCTGCATGCGGGGGGTGATTTCAATGCCCTGGTACAACCGGCGGACCAGGGCCTCGGCCGCGGGGTAGCCTGCGTCGAGGTACACCGCCCCGAGCACCGCCTCCAGCGCGTCGGCCAGAATGGAGGGGCGCTGCTGGCCGCCCGAGCGCTGCTCGCCTTCCCCCAGGCGCAAGTGCGCGGCCAGGCCCAGCGTCACGGCCAGCTGGTGCAGCGTGTCCTGCTTGACGAGATTGGCGCGCACACGCGAGAGGTCGCCCTCGGGCAGTCCACTCAGGCGTTCATACAGCAGGTGGGCGGTCGCGAGGTTGAGCACCGAGTCCCCGAGAAATTCGAGGCGCTCGTTGTGGTCGGCGCAAAAGCTGCGATGGGTCAGGGCCTGCTGCAGCAACCGCAGGTCCGCGAAGCCGTGGCCCAGGCGCCGCTGCAGCGCCGGCAGGCCGGCGTCCGGCGGCTTCACCGGGAGCTGCCGCTGTACTTGAGCAGCAGGTAGGCGGGCCCGACGAGGTGGATTTCCTTGTTGTAGGCGAAACTCACGACCACCCGCTCGCCTTCCTTGGTGATCTCCAGGTCCTTCGGTTTGACGGACTGCATGTCGTCGATGTCGGTGGCGCGTTCGTAGATCGAGCGGATCTCCGACACGCTCGATCCCTCGCTGGCCTTCTTGACCGCCTTGAGGATGGCCCGGTATTCCACGAACGTCGGGAGCACCTGCGCTCCGATGACGAAGGTGATCCCGACAATGGCGCCGACAAACAGCATGCCGATGAAGGTGATGCCACGCTGCGCGGTCCTCGTCGTTGCGGTGGGGTTCATCTGGTGCCTCCTGTGTGCTGAAAAAAACCTTGTCACTGGAACGACCCGATCCGGTTGAGCTTGCTGAAGCTCATCCAGACGAAAAAGGCCTTGCCCACGATGTTGGTGTCCGGCACGAAGCCCCAGTAGCGCGAGTCGAGCGAGTTGTCCCGGTTGTCACCCATCATGAAGTAATGCCCCTCGGGCACCTTGCAGACCACGCCCTCGACGCTGTAGCGGCAATTCTTCCGATGCGCGAACTCATCCGCCCCCAGGACCACGGCCGGACGGTCCGGGTCGTTGAGCAGGCGGTGTTTCTTTTCGCCCAGCGTTTCCTCGAACAGCGGGAAATAGCGCATCGCGTCTTCGTCGAAGTATTCGGGCAACGCCGTCGTGGGAACTGGCTTGCCGTTGATGGTGAGCCGTTTGTTCAGATAGGCGACCTCGTCGCCCGGCACCCCCACGACGCGCTTGATGTAGTCCAGGCTCGGCTTGGGCGGATAGTGGAACACCATGACGTCGCCGCGCTGGGGCGGCGTGCCTTCGGTGATCTTGGTGCCGATCACCGGCAGGCGCAGGCCATAGGTGAACTTGTTCACCAGGATCAGGTCGCCCACCAGCAGGGTCGGGATCATCGACCCCGAGGGAATCTTGAACGGCTCGAACAGGAAAGAGCGCAGCAGGAACACGATGAGGATCACCGGGAACAGCCCGGCGGTCCAGTCCAGCCACCAGGGCTG
>JAEWVY010000181.1 GCA_023396625.1 Pseudomonadota bacterium
AACTCGGCCTGGCGCTGTCCGATGTTCAGCGGGCCCGGTTGCTGGAGTACCTGGCCCTGATCGGCAAGTGGAACCAGGTCTACAACCTGACGGCGGTGCGTCGGCCTGAGGAGATGCTGACGCATCATCTGCTCGACAGTCTGGCGGTGGTCTTGCCCTTGCAGCGGCAGTTGGCCAGCCAGACACCGGTTGACCACCAGGGCTGGCGTCTGCTGGACGTCGGGGCGGGTGCCGGCTTGCCGGGCGTGGTGATTGCGCTGTGCTGCCCCGAGGTGACCGTGACCTGTGTGGACACGGTGGCCAAAAAGGCGGCCTTCATCCAGCAGGCCGCGATGGCCCTGAAACTGCCTAACCTGTGTGGTTTGCATGCCCGGGTGGAAAGCCTGACCGCTCAGGACGGGGCCGGGTACGACGTGGTGTGTTCCCGGGCGTTTGCCTCGTTGAAGGACTTCACCACTTGGTCGCGCGCGGCGCTTGGACCCGGCGCAGTCTGGATGGCGATGAAAGGCCGGCATCCCGTGGACGAGCTGGCGGCGCTGCCGGCGTCGGTGCGGGTGTTTCACGTGGAACCGGTGCAGGTGCCGGGCCTTGCCGCCGAGCGCTGCATCGTGTGGATGCGCCCGGCACCGGCCTGACGGTACGGCGGCCTCAGCCGGGGGGCGGCCGCCTCACGTAAACTCAGCCCCTTGCTTTCTGGGGTCTTCACATGTTCGGTATCGCAGATTACGGCGCTTTCGTCGCGGCCATCGTCCTGTTCCTGCTCATTCCCGGGCCAGGCAATCTGGCGCTCATCACGTCCACCGGAAAGGGGGGCCGCAGCGCGGGTCTGGCGGCAACTTTGGGTGTGATTGCGGGTGACCAGGTGCTCATGTGGCTGGCCGTGGCCGGCGTGGCAGCGTTGCTGGCGGCATACCCCACGGCCTTCCGGGCCGTGCAGTGGCTGGGCGCGGTCTACCTGGCCTGGCTGGGCTTGAAGATGCTGATGGCCAAGCCTGGCGCAGCCCCGATCCTGAACATTCGGCCCCATCATTACTTCAGGCAGGCCGCGCTGATCACGCTGCTCAATCCCAAAGCCATCGTGTTCTACATGGCCTTTTTCCCGCTGTTCGTGGATCCTGCCCGGCACCAGGGCCTGCTGACCTTTGGTGTGATGGCGGCGACGATCGCCATGCTGACGCTGGCTTATGGCCTGGCCGTGACATTGTTGACCTACCATCTGGCCGAACGCCTGCGCGCCAACCCTGTGGTGACCCGCGTGCTCGAGAAGGTGGCGGGCATGTTCCTGATCGGGTTCGGCGTCAAGCTGGCCATGTCCAAGTAAGGCGTCCAAATCATGGCCAGGATTTTCTGTGTCGCCAACCAGAAGGGTGGCGTTGGCAAGACCACCACCACGGTCAATCTCGCCGCAGGTCTGGCGCGGGTCGGGCAGCGCGTGTTGATGGTGGATCTGGACCCGCAAGGCAACGCCACCATGGGCTCGGGGGTGGACAAACGCAGCATGGCGTTGTCCGTCTACGATGTGCTGCTGGAGTCGGCTTCGGTGGGCGAGGCGGCGGTGCGTTCCGACAAATGCGGTTACGACGTGCTCGGCGCCAACCGTGAACTGGCGGGTGCCGAAGTCGAACTCGTGGACGTGGAGCGACGGGAGCGGCGCCTGAAGACCGCCCTGGCCGCGGTCGACGCCAACTACGACTTCGTGCTCATCGATTGCCCCCCATCCCTGAGCATGCTCACGCTCAACGGCCTGTGCTCGGCCCATGGTGTGATCGTGCCCATGCAGTGCGAGTACTTCGCGCTCGAGGGCTTGACCGACCTGGTCAACACCATCAAGCAGGTGCATGCCAACCTGAACCGCGATCTGCAGATCATCGGCCTGTTGCGGGTCATGTTCGACCCGCGGATCACGCTGCAGCAACAGGTGAGCGACCAGCTCAAGGCCCATTTCGGCGACAAGGTGTTCGACACGGTGATCCCGCGCAATGTGCGCCTGGCCGAGGCCCCCAGCTATGGCCTGCCCGGCGTGGTGTTTGACCCGTCGGCGCGCGGCAGCCAGGCCTTCGTGGCATTCGCCAGCGAAATGGTCGAGCGTGTGCGGCGCATGCCGCCGGTTGCGGGAGAAAATGCGCCTGTCCATTGATGCACATAGATCTTAACTATAAAAACAATAGCAATGAAAACGCCCAGCGTGCTGCTCTTGCCGGGCTGGCAGAATTCGGGCCCTGGCCATTGGCAGACCGAGTGGGAATGCCTGCACGGCTACCAGCGCGTGGCACAGCATGATTGGATGCGCCCGCTGCGTGGCGACTGGTCCGCCCGGCTGGACGAGGTGGTGGCCGACAGCCCCGTGCCTGTGGTGCTGGCGGCGCACAGCCTGGGCTGCATCCTGACGGCCTGGTGGGCCGCACATTCGCGTCACACGGCCAAGGTGCGCGGCGCCTTGCTCGTGGCACCAGGCGATGTGGAGCAGGCCGATGTGGCGGGCTGGATTCCCGGCTGGGCGCCCATCGCGCGCCAGCGCCTGCCTTTTCCCGCCGTGCTGGTGGGCAGTCGCAACGACCCCTACTGCCGCTTCGAGCGTGCGCAGGCCCTGGCCAGCGACTGGGGCGCGCGTTTCATCGACGGCGGCGAGCGCGGGCACATCAATGCCGAATCCGGACTGGGCGAGTGGCCCGAAGGCCGCGCCCTGTTGCAAGAACTCATGAAGGATTGATCCATGGTGACCAGGAAACCCAAAGGCCTTGGCCGCGGACTCGAAGCCCTGCTGGGCCCCAAGGTGACGGAGGCGGTCTCTCCCGAGGCCCAGGAAGCGGGGCGCAATCCGACCCCGACCGCGCTGCCGCTCGACGAAATCGTCGCGGGCATGTACCAGCCACGCACGCGCATGGACGAGGGCGCGCTGTACGAGCTGGCGGAATCGATCAAGGCGCAGGGCATCATGCAGCCGATCCTTGTGCGCAGGCTGACGAAGGGCCCCAATGCCGGCAAACACGAAATCATCGCCGGCGAGCGGCGTTACCGTGCCTCCCGGTTGGCGGGCTTGGACAGCGTGCCGGTGCTGGTGCGCGATGTGCCCGACGAAGCGGCCGCGGCCATGGCGCTCATCGAGAACATCCAGCGCGAGGATCTGAACCCGCTTGAGGAAGCCCAGGGCCTGCAACGCCTGGTCAAGGAGTTCGGCCTGACGCACGAGCAGGCGGCGCAGGCGGTGGGCCGCTCCCGGTCGGCGGCATCCAACCTGTTGCGTCTGCTGCAATTGGCCGAGCCGGTGCAGACCCTGCTGATGGCCGGGGACATCGACATGGGCCATGCGCGCGCGTTGCTGGCGCTCGACCGCACCACGCAGATTACCGCTGGCCAGCAGATCGCGACGAAGAAGCTGTCGGTGCGCGAGGCCGAAAGTCTGGTGAAGCGGCTGGGCGCCGAATTCAATCTGGTGCCGCAGAAGCCCAAGAAAGAGAAATCCCGGGACCTCAAACGCGTGGAAGAGGAGCTTTCGGACTTGCTGACCGCCGAAGTCGAAGTGCGGGTGAAAAAGCGGATCAAACGCCATGGCCGCCTGGAGGACATGGGGGAACTCGTCATACACTTTGCGTCGCTCGATGAGCTCAACGGTCTGATCGAGCGGTTGCGCGCGGCCTGAAGGCCATGCCTCCCGCAGGGCCCGGAGCGGCGCAGCGGGTGTTCCTGGTGGCCGTTGTGATGGAGCTTGCCATGTCTTTGTTCTCCTCTGCGCGTGCGCGCCGTTCCGCCCTGGTGCCCGGCGCCACCCTGTCGCGCGCCGTGCTGCTTTCAGGGGGGCTGCTGTGCCTTGCTGGCCTGGCGCCGGCCCAGAACGTCAAGCCACCCAAGGCCCAGCTCTGGATGGACGTGTCCACCGGCACCATGGCCGGCATGCCCGAGATGGAGGCCCTCGGCGGCATGGGCGGCATGCTGGGCGGATTCATGGGCGGGCGTGCCGGTGGCGCGTCGGGCAGCACCACTCATTACGGCCAGGCACGGGGCATGCACATCATGCCGCCGCGCGTGCTCGACATCGCGCTGTACAACCGCCTGAAC
>JAEWVY010000251.1 GCA_023396625.1 Pseudomonadota bacterium
GGACAGGCCCGCGCTCTGTACCAGGTCGCGCAGCAGCGGCTCCGGCTGTGTGTCCACGCGGATCAGGTCCATCTGCCAGTCGTTCATGAACCCGGTACGCACGCTGGCCTGGAGGAAGGCCAGCATGGGATCGTAGTAGCCGGAAAGGTTCAGCAGCCCGACCGGTTTGTCGTGGTAGCCCAACTGGCGCCAGGTCCAGACCTCGAAAAGCTCCTCCAGCGTGCCGATGCCACCCGGCAGCGCCAGAAACGCATCCGCGTGCTCGGCCATCATCCGTTTGCGTTCGTGCATCGTGTCCACCACGTGCAGCTCGCTGCAGGCGTGGTGCGCCCACTCTTTCTCGACCAACGCGTTCGGAATGATGCCGATCACCCGGCCCCCCGCGGCGAGCGCGGCATCCGCGACGACACCCATCAGGCCGTTGCGTCCCCCGCCATACACCAACTGCCCTCCGTGCGTGCCGATCCAGTGGCCCACGGTGCGGGCCGCCTCGGCGAATCGGGGGTCGGCGCCGGGGCGGGAGCCGCAATAAACGCAGACTGAAAAAGTGGTTTTCATGCCATGAATCTATGAAACAAGGCGGCAAGCCAGATGCCGGCGCACAGCAACAGGCTCAGCAGCACGGCGGCGCTGCCCATGTCCTTGGCGCGTTTGGACAGGTCATTCCATTCGGGGCCGATGCGGTCGATAGCGGTTTCGATGCCGGTATTGAGCAGTTCGACGATCATCACGAGCAGCACCGATCCTGCGAGCAATGCCACCTCCACCCAGCCGTGCCCCAGCCAGAAAGCCAGCGGCAGCAGGATCAGCGAGGCGAGGGCCTCCTGCCGGAAGGCGGTTTCACTCCATCCGGCGCGCAGGCCTTCGAGCGAGTAGCCGGCCGCGTGCCAGACGCGGTTGAGGCCGGTGCGTGATTTCTGGGGGTTGATGTCCATGCCGCGGGAGGCGCGGTGGGTTTCGAGTTCGACGGGCCGGTCCATGGGCTGCATTGTCACCGACGGCGGGTTCCCGTGGTGGGCGTCCGAATCGGCCCGCCGCGCTCAGCGAGCCGCTGGCAGCGCCAGAACCAGCCGCGTGCCGGCCAGAGCGTCGTGCAGGAACTGGCGCTCGGGGTGGAAACGGCTCAGCAGGGCCCAGATGGCGATCCATCCCAGGGTAATGAGCGCATTTTCCGCGCCCGAGAGGTTGAGCGGGGCCAGCACGGCCAGCGGCGGCAGGAACCACAGCCAGCACAGAACATAGCGCGCAAAGGCACGGGCCTGTGTCACGGGTTGCCCGTGCCGGTCCACCAGCCGGATGTGCCAGGTCTTCATGGCGAGGGTCTGCCCTCGAGACCAGAACCAGGTGAAATAGATGGCAAAGACGACGAACACGAAGGCCTGGAGGGGGTGGCGGTTGTCCAGCGCGTGACGAGTCTGGCTCAACGCGCTGAACAGGTAGCCGGCTATGAACACGACGCCGAACAGCAGCATGCCTTCATACAGCCAGCAAGCCATGCGGCGGGCCAGGGAGGGGGCGATCAGGAGCGGCGGCTGCACCACGGCGAAGTCGCTTCGATCTCAGGGCGCCGGGTCGACCGGCAGGGGGAGCAGTGTCTTTTCATGCACACGCCGGACCGGACGGACCACGGCGGGCGTGTCGCTGCCTTGGGTGCGCCGGACCGCCGGAACAACGATCTTCCGCGCGGTGGTCGGTTTGAGCGCTGCTGCGGCGCCACGGGGGTGCCGCAAGGCGGTGGCGGCCAAGCGCTGGCGCTCTTCGGTGCTCAGGGCCTGGTAGGCTTGCCACCGGGCCCGTTTTTCATCCGCTGGCAAAGCCTTGGCTTGGGCGAAATTCAGGCGCGCAAGCGTTCGCTGGGTTGGGCTCAGGGCCGCCCATTCCGTCATCCTGCTGTGCAGAAGAATCTGCTCGGTGGGAGGCATCCGGTTGAAATTTCGTGACAGGGCCTGCCATTTGCGTTGCTGGGCTTCGTCAAGGCTGTCCCAACTGGTGGCCAGCGGCTTGAGTGCTTTTTGCTGGCCGGGAGAAAGCTCATTCCAGGATTTCCGCGTGACCACGGCGATGCTTCGGGCTGGTTTGACGGGGGCGGCGCCTGCCGCCTGCTGTTCGGCGATGGCACGGGTGTCCACGGCCGGCCCGGCGGCGGAGGTCGCCGCGGGTGTCAGCAGGCTGAAAGCGCAAGCCACGAGCACGCTGGCGCCTCCCGCCAGGCGCCTTGCTGTCATGGTGGGCCAGACCGTCACCGCGAAGCGGGCATGGATCCCGCGGTCTTGAGGTACTGGAGAAAGCCGGGATCGGTGTAGGCCGATGGCGGCAGGTCGTCGGTCAGAAGGGCGGTGTCCACTTCGGCCACTTCACTGGCCCGTTCGTCGTTGAGCAGCAGATGAATGGTGACCAAGCCCGCGGCCAGGCCCAACAAAGGCAAGGCCCCTGCCAGCCGGCCCCACAGGCCGATTTTCTCGTGGTCGAAGGTCAATGACGCGCCATGATCGGAGAGGGAGACACTGGAGGCCGTCCGCAGTCGCACGGCGGCCACCTTGCGTCGCGACACGGCCTGCTGGCGTGCCACGCGCAGTCGCTCGGAAATGTCATGCGGCAATTCCGCCGCACCCGCCGAAAGGCGAGCCGCCAACCTCAGGCCATAGCGATCCTGAATGATTTCAGCTTGATCTCGGGGTGTGTGTGTCATGGTCGTATTCCTCTGGCCCTCAGCGCCTTGCCAAGGGCAAGGACTGCTCGCGAACAGTGTGTCTTGACACTTCCTTCGGAGCAGCCCATGGCCGCGGCAGTCTCCGCGACATCCATCTCTTCACAGTAACGCATGAGGAAGGCTTCGCGTTGACGCAGCGGCAGCTCCATGATTTGCGTCTCGATTTCCTGGAGCACCTGCTTGCGTTCCGTGTCTGTCTCGGCGCTTTCAGCATGGTCGGCATCCATCGCGCCGGGGAAAGTTTCCAGCAAGTCGAAGTCTCCCTCGTCGGAGGCCGACGCGAAGTCCCCGAAATTCGAGAACAGGGCGTTGCGCGTTTTTTGCCGACGAAACCAGTCGAGCGTGCAATTGGACAAGATGCGCTGGAACAGCATCGGAAGTTCGCCCACGGGCTTGTCCCCATAATGCTCGGCGAGTTTCATCATGCTGTCCTGCACGATATCCAGTGCGGCCTCGTCGTCTCGTACGTGATAGAGCGACCGCTTGAAAGCCCGCTTTTCCACGCTCCTGAGGAAGTCGGTGAGTTCTTGTTCGGTGGCCAAGGGGTATGAAGCGATGAGGCCAGATGGCGGAGTCGTTGCGCTGGGTGGGCCCTGTGGCGGGTGCTCTCCTGCGACGCGGGGGCTCAGCAGCAGTTGATGGCGTGAAAAACCGAAATTATGGCATTGCAGAGGACCGAATTTCGGTGCCACCTCGCGCCGGCAGGGCAATGCGATGCGATAATGACTAACTCCTGCCAAAGGAAAACGGGTTTCGGTTCGGTGGAGCGAGCAGCACACCCATGGCCCTGACCTCAAGTCCCGACGCGACTTCACGAGAGTTCAGCGAAGGGGCACCCAAGGTTTTTCGTTAGAGAAATTCGCAAAGGTTGAATATGGAAATCTCAAAAATTGAAATGGCGTCTGCTGCCAAGGCAGACAGCGCACCGCATTCTCAGGAACTCCGGGGCGCGGAGATCCTCGTCAAGGCGCTTCAGGCCGAAGGCGTCAAATTCGTCTGGGGCTATCCCGGCGGGGCCGTTCTGCATATCTACGACGCGTTCTACAAGCAGGACACCATCCAGCATGTGCTGGTCCGCCACGAACAGGCTGCGGTGCATGCGGCCGATGGCTACGCACGGGCAACAGGCGACGTGGGTGTGGCTTTGGTCACGTCAGGGCCGGGCGTGACGAATGCGGTCACGGGCATCGCGACGGCCTATATGGACAGCATTCCGATGGTCATCATCAGTGGGCAGGTTCCCACGGCAGCGATCGGGCTCGATGCGTTTCAGGAGTGCGATACCGTCGGCATCACACGACCCATCGTCAAGCACAATTTCCTGGTCAAGGATGTTCGCCACATGGCCGATGTCATGAAAAAGGCGTTTCACATTGCGCGCAGCGGGCGCCCCGGCCCCGTCGTCGTGGATGTGCCCAAGGACGTGTCTTTCAACAAGACGCTGTACAAGGGTTACCCCGAGACCGTGGAAATGCGCTCCTACAATCCGGTGCGCCGGGGCCATGGTGGGCAGATCCGCAAGGCCCTGCAGCTTTTGCTCACGGCAAAGCGGCCTTATATCTACACCGGTGGCGGCGTGCTGCTCGGCAATGCGACGGAGGAGTTGCGCACGCTGGTGGACATGCTGGGGTACCCCTGCACGAACACGCTGATGGGGTTGGGCGCCTATCCCGCCTCGGACAGGAAATTCCTCGGGATGCTGGGCATGCACGGCACGATCGAGGCCAACAACGCCATGCAGAACTGCGATGTGCTGTTGGCCGTGGGTGCCCGATTCGACGATCGCGTGATTGGCAACCCCAGGCATTTTGCCCAGAATGAGCGCAAGATCATCCACATTGACATCGATCCGTCGAGCATTTCCAAGCGGGTCAAGGTCGACGTGCCCATCGTGGGCGACGTGAAGGACGTGCTGACCGAGCTGATTTCGATGATTCGCGAATCCTCGCTCAGGCCGGATGCCAAGGCACTGGGTGTCTGGTGGGACACCATCGACGCCTGGCGTCAGCGCGACTGCTTGAAGTACGACCGCGCCAACACAGAAGTGATCAAGCCGCAGTATGTGGTGGAAACACTCTGGAACATGACGAAGGACGCCGACGCATACATTACTTCGGACGTCGGGCAGCATCAGATGTGGGCCGCGCAATACTACCGGTTCGACCAGCCTCGCCGTTGGATCAATTCAGGAGGCCTGGGGACCATGGGCGTGGGGATTCCCTATGCGATGGGGATCAAGCTGGCCAAGCCCGACAGTGAAGTGTTCTGCATCACAGGGGAAGGCTCGGTGCAGATGTGCATCCAGGAACTGTCCACCTGCCTGCAATACAACACGCCGATCAAGATCATGGCGCTGAACAACCGCTATCTCGGGATGGTTCGGCAGTGGCAGGAAATCGAATACTCGGGCCGCTACAGCCACAGCTACATGGACGCCTTGCCGAATTTCGTGAAATTGGCAGAGGCCTATGGCCACGTGGGCATGTTGATCGAGCGCCCGCAGGACGTCGAACCGGCGTTGCGCGAGGCGCGCAAGCTCAAGGATCGCACCGTTTTCATGGACTTCCGCACAGACCCCACCGAAAACGTCTTTCCCATGGTCAGAGCGGGCAACGGCATCACGGAAATGCTCCTTGGTTCCGAGGATCTTTGAGGCTTTCCGAGGGGGGCGCATGGCGGCGTCTTTCCTGATCCATCCATTTTTTTGACGAATCTATTGCCTGCCAAGCCCGCGCATTACCGTGCGAGGGGGAGGGCAGCGAAAAGAGGAATCTCATCATGAAACACATCATTGCAGTATTGCTGGAGAACGAGGCGGGCGCCTTGTCGCGCGTGGTGGGGCTGTTCTCCGCGCGGGGTTACAACATTGAGTCACTGACGGTGGCGCCTACCGAGGATCCAAGTCTGTCGCGCATGACGATTCAGACGACGGGCTCCGATGACGTGATCGAGCAGATCACCAAACACCTCAATCGTCTGATCGAGGTCGTCAAGGTCGTCGATCTGACCGAAGGCGCCTATACCGAGCGGGAGCTCATGATGGTGAAGGTCAGGGCAGTCGGCAAAGAACGCGAGGAAATGAAGCGCATGGCCGATATCTTCCGAGGCCGCGTCATCGATGTCACGGAGAAGAGCTACACCATCGAGCTGACCGGCGACCAGTCGAAAAACGACGCGTTTCTCGAGGCCATCGATCGTACCGCCATCCTCGAAACCGTGCGGA
>JAEWVY010000252.1 GCA_023396625.1 Pseudomonadota bacterium
GCATACCTTCACGGGACGGATCTGCTCCAGCGGCAGGTTCGGGATGTTGACATTGAGCAGCCACGGCGCCCCGCCAGACGCCGCGCCCGCCAGTGGCCGCCTGGCCATCTGCAGCACGATCTCGCGCGCCTTGGCCGCCGCCGCGTCGAGGTGAGACCAGCCCCGCTCGATCTGCGAAAACGCGATCGCCGGAATGCCGAACAGATAGCCCTCCATCGCCGCGCCCACGGTGCCCGAATAAATCGTGTCATCGCCCATGTTGGCACCGTTGTTGATGCCGGACACCACCAGGTCGGGGCGGTAGTCGAGCAGCCCGGTCAGCGCGATGTGCACGCAGTCGGCCGGGGTGCCGTTGACGTAGCGAAACCCGTTGGCCGCCGTGTGCACGTACAGCGGCGAATGCAGGGTCAGGGCGTTGGACTTGGCGCTGTTGTTGTGCTCGGGCGCGACCACCTCGACCTCGGCCACCGTCTTGAGCGCTTCGTACAGCGCCACGATACCGGGTGCCTGGAAGCCGTCGTCGTTGGAAATCAGAATTTTCATGCGCTGGATCGGTTGCCCGGGGATTGTAGGTGCCGCTGCGGCAGTGACACGGGCGGGACAGCCGCTTGACCGGCCCGCCATGCCCCGACCTATCATGCGGTTTTGACCCGAGATCCGAGGAGAGACCCCGTGCATGCCTGGCTCTGCGAGAACCCCGTGGGCGTCGACGCCCTGACCTGGAAGGAATGGCCCACCCCCGCCCCCAAGGCGGGCGAGGTCCTGATCGAAATCAAGGCGGCCAGCCTCAACTTCCCCGATCTGCTGATCGTGCAGAACAAATACCAGATCAAGCCCCCGCTGCCCTTCGTTCCGGGTGCGGAATACGCGGGCGTGGTGCGGGCCGTGGGCGACGGCGTGACGCAGCTGAAAGTGGGCCAGAACGTCGCCTGCCTGTCGGGCACCGGCGGTTTCGGCACCCACACGCTCGCGCCGGCGGCGTTGTGCATGCCGCTGCCGGAAGGTTTTCCGCACGTGGATGCGGCGGCCTTCATCATGACCTACGCCACCTCGCACCACGCGCTGGTGGACCGGGCGCAGCTCAAGGCCGGTGACACCGTGCTGGTGCTGGGCGCGGCCGGCGGCGTGGGCACGGCGGCGATCCAGATCGCCAAGGCCATGGGTGCGCGGGTGATCGCCGCGGCCTCCACCGATGAAAAATGCGCCCTGTGCCGGCGCATCGGTGCCGACGCGACGATCAACTACACCCGCGAGTCGCTGCGCGACGCCGTGAAAACCCTCACCGAGGGCCAGGGCCCGGACGTGATCTACGACCCGGTGGGCGGCGACCTTGCCGAGCCGGCCTTCCGCGCCATCGCCTGGCGCGGCCGCTATCTCGTCGTCGGTTTCGCCGCGGGGCCGATTCCCGCCCTGCCGCTGAACCTGGCGCTGCTCAAGGGCGCGTCCATCGTCGGCGTGTTCTGGGGTGACTTCGCCAAGCGCGAGCCCAAAGCCAACGCGGCCATGATGGCCGAACTGGCCCACTGGTACGGCGAAGGCAAGATCAAGCCCGTGATCGACCGCACCCTGCCCATGGCCGAACTCAAGGCGGCCTATGCCCACATGGGCTCACGCGGCGTGATGGGCAAGCTGGTGCTGGTGAACTGACGACGGACCGACCCGCCGCGTGCACCGGCGTCCGCGGCCTGCGGCCCACGCACGGCATGGTCTCGATGCCGGCGGGGCAAAACGCCGAGGGCTTGCCGATCGGCCTGCAATTGGCTGGCATGGCCCGAGCGATGGAGCCGCTCCTGGCAAGACTGCGTCCGCATCGAGGAGCTGCCGCAGCCGGTCGCCTGGGCGCCGCCTCACCCGAATAATTCGCCAAAACGGGGCCACATTGCGTCACCCGCTTCGATCGGCCGGCGCGGCCTTCAGTGCGCGTGGGCCAGACCGCTGACCAGCGTCACCATCCCCATGCCGACACCCAGCCAGGCGATCTGAGCCAGCGTTTCGCGGGCCGAAAGGCGCTTTTGCAGTTGGGGAATCAGGTCGGCGAGCGCCACGTAGATGAAGCTGCTGCTGGCCACCGCCAGGAAATACGGCAGGTAGTCCTGCAGCCGGTCCACCAGGAAGTAGCCCACGGTGCCGCCCAGCGCCGTCACGGCGCCCGCCAACGACACCTTGACCAGCGCCATGCGCCGGTCGCTGCTGCCGCCACGCAGCACGGCCAGATCACCCATGTGGTGTGGCACCTCGTGCGCTGCCACCGCCAGCGCGGCAATGGCACCCAGCCGAAGGTCGGCCACGAAGGCCGAGGCGATCAGGATGCCGTCGCCGAAGCAGTGCACGCTGTCCCCCGCCAGCACGGCCCAGCTGCCCGGCTTGTGCTCGTGCCCGTGCGCAGGCACGCGGCCCGCGCCGTGCGCGTGCGCCGTGTGGCTTTGCGGATGCTCGTGGGCGTGATGCCGTGGATGCGGCGTCGCGTCGTGGTGGTGCTCATGTCCGTGGTGCCACAGCTCTGCCTTGTCCAGCAGGAAAAAGAACACCAGCCCGGTCAGCAGCGTGAGAAACAGCTCGTGCGCGCCGGCCTGGCTCTCGAACGCCTCGGGCAGCAGGTGCAGAAAAGCCGTGGCCAACAGGGCGCCGGCCGCCAGGCTCAGCATGTGCTGGGTATAGCGGGACAACACGCCGAAACTCAGGGCCGCGGCCACCCACACACTGCCGATGCCGGCGGCCAGGGTGCCGATCCAGATAGCTATTAATAACATAGCAATAAATGACCATTTGACAATGGGAAATGGTCATTTCCTTTCAAAAAAATAAAAGGCCGCCTCTCGGGCGGCCCGTGACACCGGCCAGGCGGCTCAGGCCACGCCATGCGCGTTGAACCACGCCAGGGCGCGCTTCCAGCCGTCCTCCGCCGCTGCCTGGCGGAAGCTCGGCCGATAGTCGGCATGGAAGGCGTGCGGCGCGTCGGGGTAGACCACGAACTGCGACGCCTTCGCCGCCGGGTTGCCTGCCGCCAGGGCGGTTTTCATCTTATCAATCGTGTCAAGCGGGATGCCGGTGTCGGCCCCGCCGTACAAGCCCAGCACGGGCCCCGACAGCTTGGCCGCGATGTCGATCGGGTGCCTGGGCGTGAGTTCGCTCGCCGCACCCACCAGGCGGCCGTACCAGGCGACGGCAGCCTTCACGCCCGGGTTGTGCGCGGTGTACAGCCAGGTCTGCCGCCCGCCCCAGCAGAACCCGGTGACGCCCAGTCGGCCCACGTCGCCACCGTTGGCCGACGCCCATTTCACGGCGGCGTCCAGATCGCCCATGACCTGCGCATCCGGCACCTTGGAGATGACCTCGGCCATGAGCTTGGCCATCTCGCCGTAGCTCTGCGCGTCGCCCTGGCGCACGAACAGTTCAGGCGCGATCGCCAGATAACCGGCCCTGGCGAACCGCCGGGCCGTGTCGGCGATGTATTCGTGCACCCCAAAGATCTCGGACAACACCAAGACCACCGGCAGCCCGGTCTTGCCCGCAGGCGCGGCGCGGTAGGCCGGCATCTTGAAGCCGTTGACGTCGATGGTCACCTCTCCCGCGGTGAGGCCGTCCGCCGGCGTCTTGATGGCCGTCTGCGCCATGATGGGCAACGTCGAGGCGGCATAGCTCGCCCCCAGCGCCGCCTTGAGCGCCGTGCGCCGCGTGGCGCCCGCCTCGGTACTCTGGCCTGGCAACAGACTGTCGAATTCAGTTTTCAGGTCGTCTTTCAGCATGGGGGTCTCCTGGTTGCGGTGAAATGGGTGCGAAGGCCAGCCTAGAGTCTAGACAAAATCGCGCGCGGTCGCCGCGACGCCGAATTCGCCATCGCGGGCCCGTGCCGAGTACCGTGACGTCGGCACACGGCGCCCCGGCGCAGGGTTCATCGACGGCCCGTCATTGGGCTGGGCGGGTCAGGGTTGTGCGTGCCGCCCGATGAACACAGAATGAACAGACCATTCAGCGTTCGTACAAGCCGGTTTGCCCACAATGCCCTCCATCTCGTCGAGTCCGCCACCCTGCAAAGGAGTCTGTCATGAAGTCCCCCCTACCATTCAGGCGCCGCTTGCTGGCCATGTCGATTGGCTTGTTCGCCTTGCCCGCTTTCGCCAAGGACGAATGCGATACACCGGTCGATCGCTGGCAGACCCGCGAAGCCGTGCGGCAGATGGCTGCCGCACAGGGCTGGCGGATTCAGCGTTTGAAGATCGACGACGGATGCTATGAAATCCGTGGCACGGACGCGCAAGGACGCGGCTTCAAGGCCAAAATCGATCCGGAGACCCTGAAGGTATTGAAGATCAAGCAAAGCGACGACCGGCGGTCCAGGGAACGCGATCACGAAGACGCCGCGCGGCGCTCCCCGCCTGACCGTGCCCCCGAGTCCTCACCCTTGCCGCCGGCGGGATCGCGGCCCGGCCAGAGCGAGTAACCCCTTTTTTGCACAGGAGCATCACCATGTCCAAACCACTTTTGACCCTGCTCGCGACCGCCACCGCGCTGGGACTCCCCGCGCTCGCGCACAGCCGCCCGGTCGCGTTGACCGCGCAACTCAAGAACTACGGCGGCGACGGCGCCTACCTGGCGGTGTACCTGACCGATGCCAAGGGCGCCTACGTGCGCACCCTGTGGGTGGCCGGCGGAAAAGCCAAATACTTCAAGCACTTGTCGGACTGGAACCGGCTCTCGGCGGGTGACACCAAGCGACTGAATGGCGTCACCGGTGCCAGCGTGGGCGCGGGGCGGACGCTCTCGGTGACCGCCGATCTGGCGGACGCGTTGATCGATGCCGGCTATGAAATCCGCATCGATGCCGCGGTGGAAGACATGCGCGACAGCCCATCGGAGGTGCGCGTCCCGCTGTCGGCGGCGAATGCCGGAAAACCGCAGGCTGGAAAACAGTACATCCAATCGATGACCTTCCAACTCAAGTAAGGGTCTGACATGGGCTGGAGAGCGATCCACCGCTGGTTGGGCCTGACGCTGGGCACACTGACCATGGTCCTGGGCATCACCGGGGCCCTGCTGGCAGTTGACCCGGTGTCGCAGGCCTGGCAGGCGCCCGCGGCGCGGGACGGCCTGACCGTGGCCACGCTGGTGGAGCGCGTGACGCGCACCGTGCCCGACGTGGAGGAAATCCGCCGCCTGCCGTCGGGCGCCATCGTGGTGTTCAGCTTTGCGGGCGACCAGCCGCAGGCGTCTTATGTGGACCCGACCGATGGGCGGGTGCTGGGCGCCTGGCAAGCTTCCGTGCTGCCGCGCTGGGTGAAAAACCTCCACCGTTCGCTGCTGCTGGGAGATGGAGGGCGTTGGGGCGCGGCGGGCGCGGCGCTGACCATGGGTCTGTTGTGTGTCTCTGCCCTGGTGTTGCTGCTCAGGCGCATGGGCGGCTGGCGGAGGATCGCGGCACGGGTGCGTGGCTCGCTGGCGCAGCGCATCCACGTGGTGGCCGGCCGGGTGGTGCTCGTGATCCTGGGCCTGACCTCCCTCACGGCACTGACCATGAGTGCCTCGACCCTCGGGTTGGTGGCACTGGAACCAGAGGCCGAGCCCGAGGTGTATTCATCGGTCACCGGCCAGGCGGCGATGCCGGCGGCAGGGATCGCCGCGTTGCAGGGCCTGGCCGTCGAGGATCTGCGCAAGCTGGGTTTCCCCGGCGCGTCCGACCCGGAAGATACCTGGAAGGTGAGCACCGTCCAGGGTCAGGGGTGGATCGATCGCTATTCGGGCCAGATGCTGGCCTGGCAGGACGCGAGCATGGCCCGGCGCATCAACGACCTGGCCGTGGTGCTCCACACCGGCGAAGCGTCCTGGCCCTGGGCCGTGGTGCTCGGGCTGGCGGGCGCCAGCGTGCTACTTTTCTGGCTGTCGGGTGTCGTCATCTGGTGGCAGGCACGCCGCCAGGCGCCGCGGATCACAGGCAATGTCGCGCTGACGCAGGCCGACGTGCTCATCTTCGTGGCCAGCGAAGAGGGAAGCACCTGGGGCTTTGCCCAGACGCTGCACGACGCACTGGCCCGGGGCGGCCACCGCGTTCACACCAGCGCCCTGGAGAACTTTCAAACCACACCCGCCACGCGGCAGGTGTTCATACTGGCCGCCACTTATGGCGAAGGCCAGCCCCCGGCCCACGCCACCCAGGCCGTGGCGCGCATCCAACGGCACCAGGTCGACGCCGTGCCGGTGACGGTGCTGGGCTTCGGTGACCGGCAGTTTCCGGCCTTCTGCGCGTTTGCCCAGACACTGGAGCAGACGCTGCGCGCCAACGGCTGGCCGGCGTTGCTGCCGCTCGAGTGCATCCACCAGCAATCGGGCCAGCAGTTCTCGCGCTGGGGCGTCGCCCTGGCGCAGGCCCTGGGCGAGCCCCTGGTACTGGAACATGTCCCGCGCGTGCCACCTTCCGCGTCGCTTGAACTCGTGTCGCGCACGGACTACCCCGGCGCCACGGGACAGGCCACGGCCATCCTGCGCTTCTCGTGGCCGGCGCCACGCCCTGGAGATCGGCTTCGGGGGCGGGGCTTGGCGCGCTTTGCCGCCGGCGACCTTCTGGGCGTGCTGCCGCCGGGGTCGGCCGTGCCACGCTACTACTCGCTGGCGTCGAGCTGGGAAGACGGGTTCGTGGAGCTGTGCGTGCGCCAGATGCCCGCAGGACTGTGCTCCACGCACTTGCTGAGCCTGCGGGAAGGCGACCGCATCGAGGCTTTTGTCCGGCCCAATCCGGGCTTCGCACTGCCCGCGACGAGGCGCCCCGTGCTGATGATCGGGGCGGGGACCGGCGTCGCGCCGCTGGCTGGGTTCATCCGCCGCAACGCCAAGCGCCGACCGATGCACCTGTACTTTGGCGGACGCGATCCCGCGCGGGACTACTACTTCGGCCCCGAACTCCAGCGCTGGCTGGAGGACGGACGCCTGACCAGCCTGCACACCGTATTTTCACGCGTGCCCGGCGGTGGCGGCTATGTGCAGGATGCCCTGCAGCGGGACGCCGAGCGGGTTCGCGGGCTTCTGGCGCAGGGCGCGATGGTGCGTGTCTGCGGAAGCCGCGCCATGGCGCAGGGTGCGGCCCAGGCGCTGGACGAGCTGCTGGCGCCGCTGAAGTTGAGCGTGTCCGCGCTCAAGGCACAGGAACGCTATGCGGAAGATGTCTTCTGAACCCGCGGCCGCCCATGGGCGCACCGTCCTGCATGGCCCCACCATGGGCACGCGCTGGTCGGTCACCCTCGACGCCGGCGACACCTTGGATCTGGCGACTCTGCGCCAAGATCTCGCGGCGGCCGTGGAGCAGGTGGACGAACAGATGTCGCCCTGGAAGCCGGACAGCGACCTCATGCGTCTCAATCGCGCGCCCGTGGGCGAATGGGTCCCTCTGCCCCAGGAAATCCTGGAAGTGCTCGATGGCGCGCTGGACGTCCAGCGCCTGAGCGGCGGGGCTTTCGATCCTTGCGCTGGGGCACTGGTGGATGCCTGGGGCTTCGGCGCGGTGCGCGACGCACCGGACGCCCAGGCCATTCGGGCCGCCCGTCAGTCCGCGCTCTCCACCACGCGCGACAGCCTGGAACTGGACAGGCCGCCAGGTCGCGCCCGCAAGCACTCGCCCCTGACACTCGACCTTTGTGGCATCGCGAAGGGCTACGCGGTGGACCGGATGGTCCATGTGCTGCAGCGGCACGGCGTCCTGCATGCGCTGGCGGCGCTGGATGGCGAGCTCCGTGCCGTGGGGGGCCAGGCCGACGGCACACCCTGGGCGGTGGCGCTCGAACGCCCCGAGACGGGGCGCCGCGCGGTGCATGGGGTGCTGGAGCTGGAAGATCTCGCCGTGGCCACCTCGGGGGATTACCGGCGCTACCTCGACGTGGGTGGCGCGCGCCTTGCGCACACCATGGATGTGCGCCGCGGCGCCCCGGTGAACAACGCCATCGCCTCGGTCACTGTCCTGGCACGCACCTGCATGCTGGCCGATGCCTGGGCGACGGCCCTGCTGGTGGCCGGCCTGGACGAGGGGCTGGCCATGGCACAGCGCATGGGCATGGAGGTGCTGTTCCTGGTGCGTCGCGCCGAAGGCTTGACGGAAGTGGGTCTGGGTCGGTTTGGCGGCTCCTCCAAGTGACCACCTGACCACCGCCCCGGTTCGCCGGCGCTCGCCTAGGGCCTGTTCACACAGTTTTTGCCAGCGCGAACATGGTTGAAACAGCGCCAATCAAGGCGCGCGACGACGGCCAGGCTGGATGAACAGACCCTAGTTGTCAGCGCGGGCTGCGTCCGTCAGGCCTTGGCGATAGCACTGCATGAGCTGCTTGTCAGCACATACAAATATTTGTATAGTGCTGGCGTGACCAAACTCAAGCCTGTCGAGTTCCGGGGCAGCTCCCTGGATGACCTTCGCGCCTTTCCGCTTTCGGCCAGGCGCGATGCAGGTCATCAGCTTGACCAGGTGCAAAACGGGCAGGAGCCGGACGACTGGAAACCCATGAGCACCGTGGGCCAAGGTGTGAAGGAAATTCGGATTCGCGATGCATCTGGTGCGTTCCGGGTCATCTACATTGCCAAGTTCACTGACGCCGTCTACGTGCTTCACTGCTTCCAGAAGAAGACCGAGAAGACAAGCAAGGCCGACGTGGACTTGGCTTCCAAGCGTTATCGCGACTTGTTGAAGGAGCTAGACCAATGAGCAACCAACGATTTACTAGCGTCTGGGATGCCATCGAGGACACCCCGGAAGAAGCGGAAAACATGAAGCTGCGTTCCATCTTGATGACGGCGCTGAAGAACCACCTTACCCGCACCGAAATGAGCCAGGCGCAGGCAGCCAAGCTCCTGGGCGTGACTCAGCCGCGTGTGTCTGACCTGATGCGCGGCAAGATCAATCTGTTTGGCCTGGATGCGCTGGTGAACATGGCGACAGCGGCCGGACTCCACATCGATATGCGGGTCACCGAATCCGCCTGACCGCCGCACCCTCAATGCGCCTTGTCCCAGTTCGGCCCCACGCCCACCTCGGCCAGCAGCGGCACCTTGAGCTGGGCCACGCCGGCCATGAGGCGGGGGATTTCGTGGCGCAGCCAGTCCACCTCAGCCTCGGGCACCTCGAACACCAGTTCGTCGTGCACCTGCATGATCATCTTGGTGCCGCGCGCCTCAGTGTCCAGCACCTGCTGCACCTTGACCATGCTGAGCTTGATGAGGTCGGCGGCCGTGCCCTGCATGGGGGCGTTGATGGCGGCGCGTTCGGCGGCGCCGCGGCGCGGGCCGTTGGGGGAGTTGATCTCGGGCAGATACAGGCGCCGGCCGAACACGGTTTCCACGTAGCCCTGGGCCTTGGCCTGCTGGCGCGTGGTTTCCATGTAGTGCTTCACGCCGGGGTAGCGCTCGAAATAGCGCTCCACGAAGTTCTTGGCCGCCGTGTTGTCGATGCCCAGGCTCTTGGCCAGGCCGTAGGCGCTCATGCCGTAGATCAGGCCGAAGTTGATGACCTTGGCGTAACGCCGCTGCTCGCTCGTGACCTGGTCGGTGGTGACGCCGAACACCTCGGCCGCGGTGGCGCGGTGCACGTCCATGCCGTCTTGAAAGGCCTGCAGCAGGGCCGCGTCGCCGCTGATGTGGGCCATGATGCGCAGCTCGATCTGGCTGTAGTCGGCGCTGGCGATCAGGCAGCCCGGCGGTGCCACGAACGCTTCGCGAATCCGGCGGCCTTCGGGCGTGCGGACCGGGATGTTCTGCAGGTTGGGATCGTTGCTGGACAGCCGCCCGGTGACCGCCACCGCCTGCGCGTAATGGGTATGGACGCGGCCGGTGCGCGGGTTGGCCAGCTGGGCCAGTTTGTCGGTGTAGGTCCCCTTGAGCTTGGAGAGGCTGCGGTGTTCCAGGATCCTGGCGGGCAGGGGGTAGTCTTCGGCCAGTTTCTCCAACACCTCTTCATCGGTGCTGCGTGCGCCGGTGGCGGTTTTCTTGACCACCGGCAGGCCGAGCTTGTCGAAGAAGATTTCGCCCAGCTGCTTGGGGCTGCTCAGGTTGAACGGCTGGCCGGCGATCGCATAGGCCTCGTTTTCGAGCTGCACGATGCGCTGGCCCAGTTCATGGCTCTGCGCCGCCAGCGTGGGGGCATCGATCAGCACGCCGTTGCGTTCGATGCGGTACAGCGCCTCGCTGCTGGCGATCTCCAGTTCGTAGATGGCCTTGAGCTTCGCGTCCTGCGCCAGCCGGGGCCACAGCGCCAGGTGCACGTCCAGGCACTGGTCCGAATCCTCGCAGGAATATTCAGCGGCCTTGTCCACCGGGACCTGCGCAAACGGGATCTGGTGCGCACCCTTGCCGCACAGGTCCTCGTAGCCGATGCCGCTGCGGCCCAGGTGTCGCTCGGCCAGGCTGGCCAGACCATGCGGCTTGTGGACCTCGAGCACGTAGCTCTGGAGCATGGTGTCGTGAACATAGCCCCGCACCTCGATGCCGTGGTTGGCAAACACGTGGCGGTCGTACTTGACGTGCTGGCCGAGTTTGTGTTTTTCCGGGTTTTCCAGCCACGGCCGGAGCTTGGCCAGCACGGCGTCGAACGGCAATTGTCCGGGGGCGTCCGGGCCGGTGTGGCGCAGCGGGATGTAGGCCGCCTCGCCCGGCATCACGCTGAAGCTGATGCCGACGATCTCGGCGCGCATCTCGTCCAGCGAGGTGGTTTCGGTGTCCAGCGCCACGAGTTCCGCCGCTTCGATGCGGCCGAGCCAGCGGTCGAGCGCTTCCCAGGTCAGGAGGGTCTCGTAGGCCCGGCCCGACGCGCCCGTGCCGGCCGGCGCGGGGTCGTCGAACAGGCCCCGTTCGCCCTGAGCCTGTCGAAGGGCCTGTCCGGAGTTCATCGACAGGGCGTCGACGGGCCGGTCCTGAGCCGAGCCGGAGGGCTCAGCCCGGACGGCATCCCCGCCGCCCAGGGCCTTCGCCAACCCCTTGAATCCATATTTTTCATAAAAATCGCGTAAACCCAGCGTGTCCTGGCCGTTGATTGCTATCGAATTCATACTCGGCAGGTCCGGCACCCAGCCGTTCAGGTCGCAATCGGTCTTCACCGTGAGCAGCTTGCGCGCGGTCGGCAGCCAGTCGAGCGCCTTGCGCAGGTTCTCGCCGGCAGCGCCCTTGATCGTGTCGGCGCGGGCCACCACGCCGTCGAGCGAGCCGTATTCCTGCAGCCATTTCGCGGCCGTCTTCGGGCCCACCTTGTCCACGCCCGGCACGTTGTCGATGGCATCCCCCACGAGGGTCTGGAAATCCACCATCAACCGCGCGGGCACGCCGAACTCGGCCTCGACCCCGGCCAGGTCCCGCCGCTTGCCATTCATGGTGTCGATGATGACGATGTGCTCGTCCACCAGCTGCGCCAGGTCCTTGTCGCCGCTGGAGATGACCACCTCGATCCCCTGCCGGGCCGCGGTGACGGCCAGCGTACCGATCACGTCGTCGGCCTCCACGCCCGGCACATCCAGCACCTTCCAGCCCAGCAGCCGCACCACCTCGTGGATCGGCTCGATCTGGGCGCGCAGGTCGTCGGGCATGGGCGCGCGGTGCTGCTTGTACTCCGGGTACAGGGCATCCCGAAAGGTCGGGCCCTTGGCGTCGAACACGCAGGCTGCGAAGTCGGCGGGCACGTCCTTGCGCAGCTTCTCCATCATGTTGATCATCCCCCGGATCGCCCCTGTCGCGGGGCTCGCCGGGTCGCCCGGCACGGCGCGCAGGTCGGGCATGGCATGGAAGGCGCGGTAGAGGTAGCTGGAGCCATCCACCAGCAGCAGGGTCTTCTTCTCGGTCATGCGCGCATTGTGCCCGGCATCCGCAGCGCCCGGCGCCCCCTACAATCGGTCGCTTTGTCCACCGCTGCCGCCGCGCTGGCGCCCGACGCTCCAATCCATGGCCGTATTCACCGAAGTTCCCCTCGCAGACGCACGCGCGCTGATGCACCGCCTGAACCTGGGCGAACTCAGCGCGCTGCAGGGCATCGAGGGAGGCATCGAAAACACCAACTACTTCGCCACCACCGACCAGGGCGAATGGGTGCTGACCCTGTTCGAGCGGCTCACCGCCGAGCAGCTGCCGTTCTACCTGCACCTGATGAAACACCTCGCCGGGTGTGGCATTCCCGTGCCCGACCCGGCCGCCGACAGCCAGGGCCGCATCCTGCACACCCTGTGCGGCAAGCCCGCCGCGGTGGTCAATCGCCTGGCGGGCCGCAGCGAACTCGCGCCCGGCGCGCACCACTGCGCCGCCGTGGGCGACATGCTCGCGCGCATGCACCTCGCCGGGCGGGACTACGACCGGCGACAACCCAACCTGCGCGGCCTGCCCTGGTGGAACGAGACCGTCCCGGTGGTGCTGCCCTTCCTGGGCGAGGCCCAGGCGACGCTGATCCGGGCCGAGCTGGCCTACCAGAACCACGTCGCCGCCTCATCGGCCTACGCGGCGCTGCCGCGGGGCCCGGTGCACGCCGACCTGTTCCGCGACAACGTGCTGTTCGACGGGGACCGGCTCAGCGGCTTCTTCGACTTCTATTTCGCCGGCGTGGACACCTGGCTGTTCGACCTCGCGGTGTGCCTGAACGACTGGTGCATCGACCTGCCCACGGGCCGCCACGACGCCGCCCGGGCGGACGCCCTGCTGCGCGCCTACGTCGCCGTGCGGCCCCTGGTGGCCGCCGAGCGCCAGCTGCTGGGCGCCATGCTGCGCGCCGGCGCCCTGCGGTTCTGGGTCTCCCGCCTGTGGGATGTCCACCTGCCGCGCGAGGCCTCGATGCTCAAGCC
The DNA here is from genome assembly GCA_023396625.1 of Pseudomonadota bacterium. Taxonomy (GTDB): domain Bacteria; phylum Pseudomonadota; class Gammaproteobacteria; order Burkholderiales; family Burkholderiaceae_C; genus JAEWVY01. The sequence goes on from JAEWVY010000252.1 coordinate 12,783, forward strand.
CCACGACCCCGCGCACTTCGAGCGCGTGCTGCGCGAACGCGTGGCCCATCCCTACTCACCGACATGAAGCTCCGCATCGTCCCGGCCCGCACCGGACTGCTCTGGGTGAAGCTCGGCATCCGGACCTTCTGGCGCCAGCCCATCGCGTTTTCCGGGCTGTTCTTCATGTTCATGGCGCTCATGTCCCTGGCCACGCTCGTGCCCTACATCGGCTTCGCGCTGGCGCTGGCGCTGCTGCCCGCGTGCACGCTGGGCCTGATGGCCGCCACGGCGGAGGCCAGCCAGGGCAAGTTCCCGATGCCGCTGATCCTGCTCAGCGCGTTCCGGGCAGGCCGCCAGCGCCTGCGCGCCATGCTGGTGCTCGGCGCGCTCTACGCGGCCGGTTTCCTGGCGGTGATGGGGGTCTCGGCGCTGGCTGACGGCGGCAAGTTCGCCCGGCTGTACCTCGTGGGCGGAAAAATCACCGAGGAACTGGTCACCGCGGGCGACTTCCAGACCGCGATGTGGATCGCCACCGCGCTGTACCTTCCACTGTCATTGTTGTTCTGGCACGCGCCGGCGCTGGTGCACTGGCACGGGGTGCCGCCGGTGAAAAGCCTGTTCTTCAGCATCGTCGCCTGCCTGCGCAACCTCGGCGCCTTCCTCGTCTACGGCCTCGCCTGGCTGGGCGTGTTCATGGGTGGCGGACTCGCCGTGCTCATGCTGGGCAACCTGATCGGCCCGCCCGACCTGGCGGCGACGCTGCTGGTGCCGGCGGTGCTGATGATGGCCGCCATGTTCTTCACGTCCATCCATTTCACCGTGCGCGACTGCTTCGAAACCGGGGACGGCGCGAACGGGGCCGCCCCGCCCGATCTCTCCGGCCGGCCCGCCACCTGACCCGTGGCGAGGCCCGCGGGTATGCTGTGACGCGCCATGCAGGTCGTTCCCCACACCTTCGAACACCCCGGCGACCATGCCGAGTTCCGCCGCCTACCCGGCCGCGGCGGCGTCGAGCTGTACCGCGCCCGGCTCGTCCATCACGCGTTCGAACCCCATGCCCACGCGGCCTATGGCGTCGGCGTCATCGACGCCGGTGTCGAGCGCTTCCGCTACGCAGGCGCCGAACACCTGGCCCCCACGGATTCGCTGGTGCTGATGAACCCCGACGCCCTGCACACGGGCCGCGCCGGGGCCGACGGCGGCTGGCGCTACCGCATGATCTACCTCGACCCGGAGACGCTGGCCGACATCAGCGGCGAGCCCGGCTGGTGGTTCGACGACGCAGTCGTCGATGGCGACCCCGGCCGCGCCCGGCGCCTGTCCACCTTGCTCGGCGGCCTGTGGGCGGCCCGCGAGCCACTGGCTTTCGACAGCCTGCTGCACCGCCTGGTCAGCGAACTGCGGCCGCTGGCCCGGACCGCCAACCCGCCGCGCAAGGCCCAGGCCATGCGTTTCGAACCGGTGCTCGACTTCATGCGCGCCCACCACGCGGACCGCCTCACGCTGGAGGCCCTGGCGGGCATTGCCGGGCTCAGCCCCTTTCATTTCCTGCGCAGCTTCCAGGCGCAGCACCACGCCAGCCCGCAACAGGTGCTGATGGCCATCCGCCTGCTCGAAGCCAAGCGGCTGCTGGGCGCCGGCACGCCCCCCGCGCAAGTGGCCGCCGCCACCGGACTGGCCGACCAGGCCCACCTCACGCGCGCCTTCGCCAGCCGCTATGGCGTGACGCCGGCGCGCTACCAGCGCCAGGTTCGCGGCTAGGGCCTGTTCGCACTGTTTTTGCCAGTGCGAACAGGCCCCAGGGCGCACCGCAATCTCGTACAAGACGGCCCGGCGACAAGGCCGGACACTCGCCGTATGAACCAGGGAAATCGACCGATCTGGACGGGCATGGCCTTCGCGCTGACGGCGGGCATGATGTGGGGCATCGTGTTCGTCGGGCCGCTGCTGCTGCCCGAATACCCGGCAGCGCTGCAATCGTTCGGGCGCTACCTCGCCTTCGGCCTGATCGCCCTGCCCCTGGGCTGGGTGGACCGCAAGGAGCTTGCCCGGCTGACCCGCGCCGACTGGATCGAGGCGCTCAAGCTCGCCACTGTCGGCAACCTGCTGTATTACCTGCTGCTCGCCAGCGCCATCAAGCATGCCGGCGCGCCGTTGCCAACCATGCTCATCGGCACCCTGCCGGTGGTCATCGCCATCAGCGCCAATCTCCGCGACCACCGCCGCGACGGCCGGTTGCCGTGGCTGGCGCTGCTGCCATCGCTGGCCCTGATCGGCACCGGCATCGCCTGCGTCAACCAGGTCGAACTGGCGGCGCTGGGGCGGCAGGATGCCGCCGAACGCACGCAGTACGCCACCGGGGCGCTGCTCGCGCTGGGCGCGGTCGCCTGCTGGACCTGGTACCCCCTGCGCAATGCCGACTGGCTGCGCGACCATCCCGGGCGCAACCCGCGTGTTTGGGCCACGGCCCAGGGGCTGGCCACGCTGCCGCTGGCGCTGGCGGGCTACGCGGCCCTGTGGGGCTGGATGGCGGCCAGCGGCGCGCCGCTGCCCATGCCCTTCGGCCCCCGTCCGCTGGCTTTCGCGGGTTTGATGCTGGTCATCGGCCTGCTGGCCTCGTGGCTGGGCACGCTGTGCTGGAACCAGGCCAGCCAGCGCCTGCCCACGGCGCTGGTCGGCCAACTGACCGTGTTCGAAACCCTGGCCGCCCTGGCCTATGCCTTCCTGTGGCGCGGCGCGTGGCCCGCCCCCATGACCCTGCTGGGCATCGGCCTGCTGGTCGCCGGGGTGCTGTGGGCCGTGCGCATCAAACCGGTGTGACCGGGCGCACCGGCCCGCCCACACACCCGGCCGCGCCGCAGCCCGGAAGCTCCCCGAATACTCATTAATCAATAGCACACAATGACCATTTGACGCTGGGTATCGGCAATTTTCACTAAAAATCAAGCCGCATGCGGTGCCCGCCTGCCCTCTGGCCTCCTAGAATGCCTCGAATCCCAGGGACAAGACCCGCATGAGCCAGATCCTCATCTACGACTACCTCCGCCAGCTCGACGTCATCAAGAAAGTCAGCGGCAGCCAGCGCGAAACCATCGTCCGCGAAGCCTTCAAAGACCTGCTCAAGGCCTGGGGTCGCCAGCACGATCTGGTCTTCCTCGCCGAATACCCGCTCAAGACCGCCACCAAGACCAACATCAGCGTGGACGGCGCCCTGCTGCATGAACTGCGCATGCCGCTGGGCTACTGGGAAGCCAAGGACGCCAGCGACGACCTGGACGAGGAAATCACCAAGAAATTCAAGAAAGGCTATCCGCAGGACAACATCGTCTTCAGTGACGACGCCACCGTCGTGCTGTGGCAGCACCGGCAGGAAGTGCTGCGCTGCCCGGTGGAAGACACCGCCGCGCTGGAAAAGCTGCTCAAGCTCTTTTTCGGCTACGAACGCCCGGAAATCGCCGGCTTTCGCGCCGCCGTCGAGCAGTTCAAGGCCGACCTGCCCGCCGTGCTGGCCGCGCTGCGCGGCATGATCGACCGTCAGGAAGCCGACAACGTCGGCTTCCGCGCGGCCCAGGCCCGGTTCCTGGCGCACGCGCAGGAGGCCATCAACCCCACCCTGGGCGAGGCCGATGTGCGCGAGATGCTGATTCAGCACATCCTGACCGAGGAAATCTTCGCCAACGTCTTCAACGACAGCGACTTCCACCAGCACAACAACGTCGCCCGCGAGCTGTACGCGCTGGAAGGCGCCTTCTTCACCGGCGCACTCAAGAAAAACACGCTCAAGGGCCTGGAGCCCTACTACGCCGCCATCCGCGCCGCCGCCGCGCAGATCGCCAGCCACGGCGAGAAGCAGACCTTCCTGAAGGTGATCTACGAGAACTTCTACAAGGTCTACAACACCAAAGCCGCCGACCGTCTGGGCGTGGTCTACACGCCGGGCGAGATCGTGCGCTTCATGATCGACGGCGCCGACTGGCTGTGTGAAACCCACTTCGGCAAGAACCTGATCGACCGGGATGTGGACATCCTGGACCCGGCCACCGGCACGGGCACCTACATCTGCGAACTGCTAGAGCACTTTCGCGGCCAGCCCAAGAAACTGGCGCACAAGTACCAGCACGAGCTGCACGCCAACGAGGTGGCCATCCTGCCGTACTACGTGGCCAACCTGAACATCGAATCCACCTACGCCGCCATCGCCGGCCAGTACGCCGAGTTTCCCAACCTGTGCTTCGTGGACACGCTGGACAACGTGGGCCTGCACACCGCCGCCCGCGGCACCACGGCCGAGCTGTTCGGCAGCGTCTCGGAGGAAAACGTCGCCCGCATCCGGCGCCAGAACAGCCGGCGCATCAGCGTCGTCATCGGCAACCCGCCCTACAACGCCAACCAGGCCAACGAAAACGACAACAACAAGAACCGCGAATACCCGCAGATCGACGCCCGCATCAAGGCCACCTACATCGCCGAGAGCACCGCGCAAAAGACCAAGCTGTACGACATGTACGCCCGCTTCTTCCGCTGGGCCAGCGACCGCCTGGCCGACAACGGCGTGCTGGCCTTCGTCACCAACCGCAGCTTCATCGAAAGCCGCACGTTTGACGGCTTTCGCAAGACGGTGGCGAAGGAATTCAGCGAGATTTGGTTGGTTGACCTGAAAGGCGATGCGCGCACCAGCGGCGAGCAGCGGCGCAAGGAAGGCGGCAACGTGTTCAGCGACCAGATTCGCGTCGGGGTGGCGATTTGCTTCATGGTGAAGAAAGCCGGCGCCCATGGCTGCCGCATCCGATACACCGCCGTCCGTGATTACGCCAAGGCCGATGAAAAGCGGGCCTTCCTGGCAAGCCGCAAATTACGCGAGCACGATTTCGAGGACATTCGGCCGGACAGTGACGGCAACTGGCTAAACCTGACGACCAACGACTTCGAGACGCTGATCCCGCTGGCGAGCAAGGAGACCAAGGCGGCGAAGACGGCGGGGAAGGAGCGGGCGATTTTCAAGCTGTTTTCGCTGGGGGTCTCAACCAGCCGAGACGACTGGGTGTATGGGCACACTAAACAGGAAATCAGGTTCAAGACGACGCATCTCATCTCGATCTACAACGCGGATCTTGAGAGGGCGATTGCACGGAGAAGTGCCCTCGACGCCTCGGAGCTGACCTACGAAATGAAATGGACCCGATCGGTCAAAACAGACCTTGCAGCCTGCATTCGCTACGAAACTGACCAAGGCGTGGTAATTAGAAGCGCATATCGTCCGTTTGACGAGCCGCTATTGCATTTCAATGGCCGGCTCATAGAAGTCCAGTATCAGCAGAAAAAGCTATTTGGCGAGAGCGGTCAAGAACTGAATAGGGTTATCGTTTTTACAGACGCTGGCTCACAGAAGCCATTTATGTCCCTCGTTTCCCAACATGTCTTCGACTATCACTTCGTGGGCGCCGCTGCAGCGGCATCAGGGGTTGGGCTCTACCGCTATGAAGCTGGGGATCGGGTCGACAACATCACCGACTGGGCCCTCAAGCAGTTCGCCGCCCACTACGCCGCCGAAACCGGCACCGGCAAGGGCGCCCGCAAGATCACCAAGGAAGCCATCTTCCACTACTGCTACGCCGTGCTGCACGACCCGGTGTACCGCGAAAAATACGCGCAGAACCTCAAGCGCGAATTTCCGCGCATCCCCTTCTACCCCGGCTTCTGGCGCTGGGCCGAGTGGGGAGCCGAGCTGGTGCGACTGCACATCGGCTACGAGCAGGTCCAGCCCTGGCCGCTGGCCCGCACCGACACGCCCGACACCAAGGCCCGCGCGGCCGGCCTGTCGCCCAAGCCCCTGCTGCGCGCCGAACCGGCGGCCGGCAGCATCGCCCTCGACTCGGAGACCACCCTGCGCGGCGTCCCGCCCGAGGCCTGGGCCTACAAGCTGGGCAACCGCAGCGCCATCGACTGGGTGCTCGACCAGCACAAGGAAAAGAAGCCCAAGGACCCGACGATCCGCGAGAAGTTCGACACCTATCGCTTTGCCGACCACAAGGAAAAAGTCATCGACCTGCTCGCGCGCGTCACCCGCGTGAGCGTGGAGACGGTGCGCATCGTGGGCGAGATGAAGGCGGCGGGGCGGTGAGGCGGGGTTGGGAGGCCGTTCGCGGCTCTTCCAGGCGAAGTTTCAAGTCAAAATGGCCCGTTCCCAGCGTGGAATGGTCATTGTTTGCTATGAATCATGAAGTAAAAGTCCGACACTTTGGCGCATGTTCGCGCCATCACCCAGGCTGAACGTGGCGGCCGAACCTCGGGCCGGAAGCATGAAGGCGCCACTGAAAGGCGAAAGCGCCGGCATGGGCACGGCCGGTAGCCATCAATTTTTATAGCGCCAAATCACCATTCGGCGCTGGGTTTGCGCGTTTTTTATTCAAAACTCCGGCCGCGGGGCCGCCGGGGGCACTTCAGATGGGGGTGAGCTTGGCCACCGAGAGCGCCAGCCATTTGGTGCCGTGGCGGGTGAAGCTGACCTGGGCGCGCGCGTCGTCGCCGCTGCCTTCGATGGCCAGCACCTTGCCTTCACCGAATTTGCCGTGAAACACCGCCGCACCGGCACGCAGGCCGTGGGCGGACTCGTCCTTGCGCGCGGGCACGGGCGGGCTCTTGAAGGT
>JAEWVY010000260.1 GCA_023396625.1 Pseudomonadota bacterium
GGCCTGGGTCGACGCCCCGCTGCTCGACGCGCTGGGCCTGGAGATGGGGGACACACTGTTGCTCGGCGACGCGGGCTTGCGCATCACGCGGGTCATTGTCAACGAGCCCGACCGGGGCGCGGGCTTCCTGAATTTCGCGCCGCGGGTCATGGTCAACGAAGCCGATCTGGCCGGCAGTGGCCTGATCCAACCCGCGAGCCGCCTGAATTACCGCTTGGCGGTCGCGGGTGATGACGGGGCGGTCCGCCGCTACGTGGACTGGGCCGACGCACGGCTTCGCGGCGCTGACCGGCGCGGCCTGCGCCTGGAATCGGTGGAAACGGGCCGTCCGGAGATGCGCCAGACGCTGGATCGCGCCGGGAAATTTCTCAGCCTCGTGGCCTTGCTGGCGGCGCTGCTGAGCGCCGTCGCCGTGGCGCTGGCCGCGCGCGGGTTCGCCACGGCGCATCTGGACGATTGCGCCATGCTGCGTGTGCTGGGCCAGAGCCAGCGGGTCATCGCGCTGAGTTACACGCTGGAGTTCCTGCTGATCGGGTTGGGGGCCAGTGCCGTGGGCGTGCTGATCGGCTACGGCGTGCACCTGGTCTTCGTGGCCCTGCTGGCCGGGCTGGTGAGCACGGCCTTGCCCGCGCCTGGCGCTTGGCCGCCGCTGTTTGGCCTGGGCGTGGGCTTGACGCTGATGGGCACGTTCGGGCTGCCGCCGGTGCTGCAGCTGGCGCAGGTGCCGGCGCTGCGGGTGATGCGCCGTGATGTGGGGCGGCTCAAGCCGGTGTCGTGGCTGGTGCTGGGGCTGGGCGTGGCCGGCTTCGCGGCGCTGCTGATGGCCGTCAGCCGGGACCTGACGCTGGGCGGGATCGCGGTGGGTGGTTTCGCCGCGGCGGTGGCTCTGTTCGCGGTGCTGGCCTGGGGCGCGATCTGGCTGCTGCGCCGGATGGTGAACGAGGCGACGGCGCCGCGTTGGCTGGCGCTGGCAACCCGTCAGATCACCGCCCGACCGGCCTACACCGTGGTCCAGGTCAGCAGCCTGGCCGTCGGCCTGCTGGCGCTGGTGCTGCTGGTGCTGCTGCGGACCGACCTGGTGGACAGCTGGCGCCGCGCCACGCCGGCGGATGCACCCAATCGCTTCGTCATCAACGTCCTGCCGGAGCAGGCGGAGGCTTTCCAGGCCATGCTGCGCGACGCCGGGGTTTCATCCTATGACTGGTATCCGATGGTGCGTGGCCGCCTCGTCGCCGTCAACGGTCGCGCCGTGACGCCAGACGACTACACCGACGAGCGTGCGAAGCGACTGGTCGACCGCGAGTTCAATCTCTCCCACTCGACCTCGCGTCCAGCGCACAACGCGGTGGTGGCGGGGCGCTGGATCGATGACGAGGTCGATGCCATCAGCCTCGAGGAGGGCATCGCCAAGACCCTGGGCCTGAAGCTGGGCGACGTGCTGCGCTTCGACATCGGTGGCGTGACCACGCAGTCGCGCATCACGAGTCTGCGCAAGGTGGACTGGGGGTCGATGCGCGCCAATTTCTTTGCAATGTATCCGGTGGGCACGCTGCCCGATGTGCCGGAAACGTTCATGGCGGCGTTTCGTGCGCCGGCCACGCCCGGCTTCGACAACCGGCTGGTGCGTGGGTTTCCCAACATCACCAGCGTGGACATGAGCAGCACCATCGGCCAGGTGCAGCGGGTGCTGGACCAGGTGGTCGGCGCCGTTGAGTTTCTCTTCACCTTCACCCTCGCCGCGGGCCTGATCGTGCTGTTCGCGTCCGTGACGGCGACGCGGGAAGAGCGCACTCGCGAGTTCGCCATCATGCGCGCGGTGGGTGCGCGCGCCAGCCTGTTGCGTCAGGTGCAGCGGGTCGAACTGGCGGGTGTCGGCCTGCTGGCGGGCTTTCTGGCCAGTGGCGTGGCCTGGGCCGTGGGGTGGCTGCTGGCCAGCCAGGTGTTCGGCTTTGCCTGGACGGCGTCGCCGTGGGTGCCGCTGGCGGGATCGGTCGCTGGGGCGCTGCTGGCGCTGGCGGCGGGGTGGTGGGGCCTGCGCGATGTGCTGCGCCGCCCCGTGGTGGAGACCCTGCGCCGCGCCGCCGTGTGACCTGCGCGCCGGTTATTCCGTTATTGATAGCTAACTTTGTCCATTTGACGCTGGGAAACCGTCGTTTTTATTCGATTTTTTTGTGCCCGTGCCCTGCAGCAACACCAGCAGCGCCCCCGCGCCGCCCTGCGCCGGGCGGGCCTGGACGAAGGCCAGCACTTCGGTTTTTTGCACCAGCCAGCCCTGCACACGCGATTTGAGCACTGGTGTTTTCCCCGGTGATCCCAAGCCTTTGCCGTGCACCACGCGGACGCAGCGCAGGCCAAGTTTCACGGCCTCCCGGATGAAATCGCCGAGCGCCTGGCGCGCGTCGACGGTGCGCAGGCCATGCAGGTCGAGCTCCCGTTGGATGCGCCAGTCGCCGCGGCGCAGCCGTCGCGTCACGTCCACACCGATGCCGGGGCGGCGGAAACTCAGGTCTTCGTCGGCTTCGAGCAGGGTGGAGACATCGAATTCGTCGCTCAGCGCCTCGCGCATCACAGCGGCGTCATCGCGCTGCTGCTGCAGCGCCACTGGCGCGGGAGGCGTACGCGGCAGGTGCGCCCGGCGGGCGTCAGGCAAAGGGGTGACCTGGCCCACCGCCTGCGTGAACAAGGCCTGCTCGGCTTGCGCGCGGCGTGCGGCTTCGCGCCGCAGGGTTTCCTGCGCGGCGGCCTGCGCTCGCGCCTGAGCCAGGCGTTGCCGCAGTGTCCGCAGGTCCTGGAGGGAGTTGAAGCGCTCGGGCGGGCTCACAGCAACCCCTGCTCCGCCATGGACAGGGCTTGCCCCGGGGCGACGATCACATGGTCGAGCACGCGCACGTCCACCAGCGCCAGGGCCGCCCTCAACGCCTGTGTCAGCGCCTCATCCGCGCGGCTGGGCTGGACGGCGCCGCTGGGATGGTTGTGCGCCAGCACCACGGCGGCGGCATGGTGGTGCAGGGCCCGCAGGACCACTTCACGCGGATAGACGCTGGTCTGTGTGAGCGTGCCGCGAAACAGCTCCTCCATCGCCAGCAACCGGTTTTGACTGTCCAGGAACAGCGCCGCGAAAATTTCATGTGGGCGCTGCGCCAGATGCAGCTGCAGGTAGTGCTTCACGGCGTCCGGGGTGCCGAAGATTTCGCGTTCGCGCAGCTGCTCGGCCAATGCCCGGCGCGCGAGCTCCAGCACCGCCACGATCTCGGCGCGCTTGGCGGGCCCCAGGCCCTTGATGCGCCGCAGGTCGTCGGCGCTGGCGTGCAGCAGCCCGGCCATGCCGCCGAAACCCGCGGGCGGCGGCGCCAGCAGTTCAGCGGCCAGCTGCAGCACGCCCTTGCCCACGATGCCGGTGCGCAGCAGCAAGGCCAGCAACTCGGCGTCGCCGAGCGCGCCAGGGCCGCGCGCGAGCAGCTTTTCGCGCGGCTGGGCATCGGAGGGAAGGTCTTTGATCGCCATGGCGAGCCCGGGCTGGGCGGCTTTCTACAATGGAGGGCAGTTTATCGGGACTTCCATGGCCACAGTTCAACCGGGTTCATTTCTCACGCTGCACTACCGCCTGAGCGGCCCTGCAGGCGACATCATCAATACCTTCGACGGCAAGCCCGCCACGCTGTCTCTGGGCTCGGGTGAGCTCTCCCCTGCGCTGGAGCGGTGTCTGCTGGGCCTGGACGAGGGCGCGCGCGCCGTTTTCGAACTGGACGCCGGAGAGGCCTTCGGCGAGCGCCAGCCCGAGATGCTGCAATGGGTCGCGCGCAAGCTGCTCGATGAGCTGGGCGCGCCTGGCGAAACCTACGAAGTGGGGGAGGTGGTGGAATTTCCCACGCCCGACGGCCAGGGCCGGTACGCCGGCGCGGTGCGCCAGGTACGCGAGGACGGCGCGGTGCTGTTCGACTTCAATCACCCGCTGGCCAGCCAGCCGGTGAGCTTCGAAGTGCTGCTGATTGGCGTGCTGTGACGAGGGGCGATCTTGACGAAGCCGGCCGCGCCGGACGCCCTGGCGGCACGGGTGCGCCGACAGGTCCGGGCGAAATTCTCCTGGCCGAGCCGCGCGGATTCTGTGCCGGGGTGGACCGGGCCATCGAGATCGTCGAGCGTGCGCTGGCCAAGTTCGGCCGGCCCATCTACGTGCGGCACGAGATCGTGCACAACACCTACGTGGTGAGCGAGCTGAGGACCAAGGGGGCGATCTTCATCGAGGATCTCGCCGAGGTGCCGGCGGGCGCGACGCTGGTGTTCTCCGCCCATGGGGTGCCCCGGGCCGTGGTCAAGGAGGCGGCGCGGCGCGGACTGCGCGTGTTCGATGCCACCTGCCCGCTGGTGACCAAGGTGCACGTGGAAGTGGCCAAGCTGCACCGCGAGGGCTACGAATTCATCATGATCGGCCACAAGGGCCATCCCGAGGTCGAAGGCACCATGGGGCAGCTCGACAGCGGCATCCACCTGGTGGAGGACATCGCCGACGTGGCCCGCGTGGCGCCCGCGCAGACCGAGCGGCTGGCGGTGGTGACGCAGACCACGCTGTCGGTGGACGACGCGGCCGACATCGTCGCCGCCGTGCGGGCGCGTTTTCCCGCCGTGCGCGAACCCAAGCAGCAGGACATCTGCTACGCCACGCAGAACCGGCAGGACGCGGTCAAGTTGCTCAGTCGTGAGGTGGACGTGGTGATCGTTGTCGGCAGCCCGACCAGTTCCAACAGCAACCGGCTGCGGGAAGTGGCGCGCAAGCTCGGCACCGAGGCGCACATGGTGGACGATGCCGGCGAACTGCGCGCCGAGTGGTTCGAGGGCCGCGCGCGCATCGGCCTGACCGCGGGCGCCTCCGCGCCCGACATCCTGGTGCAGCAGGTGATTGCCCGGCTGCGCAGCCTGGGCGCGGTGTCCATCCGCTCGCTCCACGGCATCGAGGAAACCGTCAAATTCCCCTTGCCCAAAGGCCTGCGAATCGACGGGGTCGATGGGGCCTTGCCCGAGCACTTACGATGAATCGTTACGAAATTGAGAGCGCAGATCTTAGATTTGACGCTGGGAAACGCCAATTTATTCGTGAAACTCCATTGTGGAGACTGCCGGGGGCGGCCTTGGGCATCGCGTGCGCGGAAATCTGGCTCAAGCTGGAGCATCTGCAGGTCGGCGGCAGCTTCAAGGCGCGCGGCATGCTCAATCGCCTGCTGGCCCAGCCGATTCCCGCCAGCGGCGTGATCGTGGCCTCGGGCGGCAACGCGGGGATCGCCACCGCGGCCGCGGCGCGCGCGCTGGGCGTGCCCTGCGAGGTGTTCGTGCCGGAGGTGTCGCCCGAGGCCAAGCGCGCGCGCCTGCGCTCGCTGGGCGCGCAGGTCGTCGTCACCGGTGCCTCCTACGCCGAGGCCCTTCTGGCCTGTCAGGCCCGTCAAACGGAAACCGGCGCGCTGCTGACCCACGCGTACGACCAGCCCGAAGTGGTGGCCGGTGCCGGCACGCTGGCACGGGAGATCGAGCGGCAGGCGGGGGGCGTTCCCGATGCCGTGCTGGTCAGCGTGGGCGGCGGGGGGCTGATTGCCGGCGTGGCCGCGTGGTGGGAACACCGAGCCCGCGTGATCGCGCTCGAGCCCGAGGACGCGCCCACACTGTATCGTGCCCGTGCGGCGGGCCAGCCGGTGGATGTGGCCGTGGGCGGAATCGCCGCGGATTCGCTGGGCGCGCGCCGCCTTGGGGACATCGCATGGTCCGTGACGCAGCGCTGGGTGTCGCAGGCGCTGTTGCTGCCCGACACCGCCATCCGCGCTGCCCAGCGCGCGCTGTGGACGGAGTTCAAACTGGCGGTGGAGCCTGCCGCGGCGCTTGGCCTGGCCGCCCTGCAGACCGGCGCCTACCGGCCTGCCGAGGATGAGCGGGTGTGCCTCGTCCTGTGCGGCGCCAACACCGACCCGGCGACGCTGGCCTGAAAACTACAATCGCTGCCATGCTAGACATTCTTCTCCTGAGAAAAGACCTCGATGCCGTGGTCGCCCGGCTGCAGACCCGCAAGCATCCCCAGCCCTATCTCGATGTGGCCGCGTTTCGCGCGCTCGAAACCGAGCGCAAGACCCTGCAGACTCGCACCGAGGAACTACAGAGCCAGCGCAACACGTTCAGCAAGCAGATCGGTCAGCTCAAGGCCAAGGGTGAACCGGCGGACGCCGTGATGGCCCAGGTGGCGGCGATCCGGACCGAGCTCGACACTTCCGCGGCGCGGCTGGAAGTGATCCAGGCCGAATTGCAGACCCTGCTGCTGGCCGTGCCCAACCTGCCGCACGACAGCGTGCCTGTAGGCGCCGATGAGCACGGCAATGTGGAATTGCGCCGCTGGAGCCCGGACGGCCAGGCGCCGCGCGGCTTCGACTTTCCGGTGCGTGACCACGTGGACATCGGCGAGAGGCTGGGCCTGGATTTCGGCGCCGGCGTGAAGCTCTCGGGGGCGCGCTTCACCTTCATGCGCGGCCCGATCGCCCGCTTGCACCGCGCGCTGGCGCAGTTCATGCTGGACGTGCAGACACGCGAGCATGGCTACACCGAGTGCTACACGCCCTACATCGTCAATGCCGACACCCTGCGGGGCACCGGCCAGCTGCCCAAGTTCGAGGGCGACCTGTTCGCGGTCAGGAAGGGCGGGCAGGAGGGCGAGGAGGCACCGGAAACGCAGGCGCTGTATCTGATCCCCACGTCGGAGGTCACGCTCACGAACCTGGTGCGTGATGAAATCGTGGCGGAGCAGGACCTGCCGATCCGGCTCACCGCGCACACGCCCTGCTTCCGCTCCGAGGCGGGCAGTGCCGGGCGCGACACGCGCGGCATGATCCGTCAGCACCAGTTCGACAAGGTGGAGATGGTGCAGATCGTCCACCCCGACAAGAGCTACGAGGCGCTGGAGCAGATGACGGGTCACGCTGAGGCCATCCTGCGCAAGCTCGGTCTGCCCTATCGCGTCGTGGTGTTGTGCACCGGGGACATGGGCTTTGGTGCCACGCGGACCCATGACCTGGAAGTCTGGCTGCCCGCGCAGGGGACTTACCGGGAAATCAGTTCCGTCTCCAACTGCGAAGCGTTCCAGGCGCGCCGGCTGCAGGCGCGCTTCAAGAACGCGCAAGGAAAAAACGAGTTGGTGCATACCCTCAACGGCTCAGGCCTGGCTGTCGGCCGCACCCTGGTCGCGGTGCTCGAGAACTACCAGAACGCCGATGGCACGGTCACTGTGCCTGAAGTGCTTCGCCCCTACATGGACGGGCAGGACGTGCTCCGTGGCTGATACAATCGCCGGCTGATCACAGGAGAGATGGCAGAGTGGTCGAATGCGCCGGACTCGAAATCCGGTATACGGTAACCCCGTATCCAGGGTTCAAATCCCTGTCTCTCCGCCAGATGCAATGGCTGCCGCCATTCAACAAAAAGCCCGCAGTCCTGCGGGCTTTTTGTTTTTGGAGCGGTCCTTCACGGGAAGGAGCGTTTTCGTGGAGGCGAGGAGGCGCTCGAGGTCATTGACTCGTTTCGTTCTTGCGGGCGTCTCGCATGGTTTGCAGCGCGGCCACAAGATCGTTTGGCTCGACACCGGGCACAGGCACGAGGTACGTTGCCAGCGCTGTGAGCGCGGTTGCTCCTTCGCTCTGCAATCGCTGGATCACCTGGCCCGCATCCCTGGGGGAGGCGAATGCCGTGCTTTGGAGCAGCTGCCTGCCCCGGCCGTCGACCAGCTTGAAATAGAACTGGCCGTCCTTCTCGCGGTATTGTTTGAATGCTGGCGGTGCCTGTGTCGGCGTGGCGGTGGGCTTGCCGGGCGTGGAAGCCGTGAAACCCTCGGCAACGGTGGCTTGGGTGGCCAGGCCACGCAGACCCACGGCCCGGCGCAGTTCGCGCATGAAGGGTGTCGAGAGTTGTCGTGCCTTGTCGGCACCGGCCAGCAGCGTGGTTTCGATGCGTTCAGGGTGCGCGATCAGGGCCTCGTAGTGTTCGCGCATGGGGCCGACCTCGCGGTCGATTCTCTCGAACAGCATCTGCTTGGCGTCGCCCCAAGCAATGCCGTCGGCGAAGGCCTGGCGCAACGCGGCAGTTTCCTCGGCGCTGGCGAAGGCCTGGTAGATCTGGAACAGGGCCGATCCCTCCGTGTCCTTGGCTTCTCCGGGCGCGCGTGAGTCGGTCACGATGCCCGCGATGGCCTTGCGCAGATGTTCTCGCGGCGCGAACAGGGGAATGGTGTTGTCGTAGCTCTTGCTCATCTTGCGGCCGTCCAGGCCGGGCAGGGTGGCCACGGAGTCCTCGATGGCCGCCTCGGGCAACACGAAATGCTCGCCATAGAGATGGTTGAAGCTCTGGGCCATGTCGCGCGCCATCTCGATGTGCTGGATCTGGTCGCGCCCCACGGGGATCTTGTGCGAGTTGAACATCAGGATGTCGGCGGCCATCAGCACCGGGTACATGAACAGGCCGGCCGTGACGTCGGTGTCGGGCTCCGCGCCGGTGGCCGCGTTCTTGTCCACCGCGGCCTTGTAGGCGTGGGCCCGGTTGAGCAGGCCCTTGCCGGTGACGCAGGCCAGCAGCCAGGTCAGTTCGGGAATTTCCGGAATATCGGACTGGCGGTAGAAAAAGACGCGGTCAGGCTCCAATCCGGCGGCCATCCAGCTCGCAGCGATTTCCAGCGTCGAGCGCTGGATGCGCGCGGGGTCGTCGCATTTGATCAGGGCATGGTAGTCCGCGAGGAAATAGAAGCTGTCGGTGCCGGGTTTCAGGCTGGCCGCCACGGCGGGCCGGATGGCGCCCACGTAGTTGCCCAGGTGGGGAGTGCCGGTGGTGGTGATGCCGGTCAGTACGCGCAGGGGTTTCATGCAATGAAGGAAAAGGGTTCAGCGAACCAGGAACGACAGGGGGGTGAGCAGCAAGTCCAGGGCGCCGTAGGTCAGGCTCATGACCGGACGCATCCACAGCGCGCTGACGACGCCCGCGATGACCAAGGCCATCACGATGAAGAACCCCCAGGGCTCCACGCGGGAGACCAGGGCGGCCTGCCGCCACGGCAGCAACCCGACGAGGATGCGCCCGCCGTCGAGCGGTGGCAGCGGAAACAGATTGAAGGCGAACATCACGACGTTGACCAGCATGCCGGCGCGGCACATCTCGATGAAGAAGCGTTCCTGCACTCCCAGGGCGACGAGCAGGTACAGCACCACGCCCCACAGCAGGGCCTGGGCGAAATTCGCGCCGGGCCCCGCCAGGGCGACCCAGACCATGCTGCGCTTGGGATTGCGCAGGTTGGCGAAGTTCACAGGCACGGGTTTGGCGTAACCGAACAGGAAGGCGCCGCTCGTCGCGAAATACAGCAGCAGGGGCATCAAAATGGTGCCCACCGGGTCCACGTGGCGGATCGGGTTGAGCGTGATGCGTCCGAGCATCCAGGCGGTGTTGTCGCCGAAATGTCGCGCTGCATACCCGTGAGCCGCCTCATGCAGCGTGATGGCGAAAAGCACAGGCAGCGTGTAGATCAGGACGGTCTGGATGAGGTGAGTGGAGCCCATGCCGCGATTGTCTCAGACCGCGGGGGCTCAGAGGCCGAGGCGGGCGGGATCTCCTCGTCCCCGGCGGACGATCACGATATCGCCGCCGCTCAGGTCGACCACGGTGGTCGGCTCGGAGGCGCAGGCGCCCGCGTCGATGATGGCCGCCAGGCCTTGCGCAAAACGTTCGCGGATCAGGGTCGCGTCGTTGAGCGGTTCGGTCTCATGGGGAGGAATCAGCGTGGTGGCGAGCAGGGGGCCGTCATGCCAGGTCAGCAGTTCGTGCAGCACCTTGTGGTCAGGCACCCGCAGGCCGATGGTCTTGCGTTGTGGGTGGCTCACGCGGCGGGGCACCTCCCGGGTGGCCTCCAGGATGAAGGTGAAGGCGCCCGGCGTGGCCTGCTTGAGCAGGCGAAACTGCCTGTTGTCGACGCGCGCGTAGCTGGCCAGCTCGCCGAGGTCGCGGCACAGCAGTGTCAGATGGTGTTTTTCATCCACGCCGCGCAGCCGCCGAAGCTGGTCCGCCGCGGCCTTGTCGTCGAGCCGGCACACCAGGGCGTAGCTGGAATCGGTGGGCACGGCCAGAATCCCGCCATTCGCCAGCAGGGCGCAGGCCTGCTTGAGCAGCCGGGGCTGCGGGTTGTCGGGGTGCACACTGAAGTACTGGGCCATGCGCCGAGTTTAAGGCGGCGGCGTGGTTTGCCGCCGGCCTGTCCGTCGAAGGCGGCCCTACTGGATGCGGTCCTTGATCAATTCCCACACGGGCAGGAGTTCGCCAGGCAGCGGGGGCAGGCAGCCCAGATCCGTGCGGCTTTCCCCGGGGCTGTGGAAGTCGCTCCCGCGTGAGGCGGCAAAACCGAACTCCAGGGCCATCTGCGCGTACCGCGCGGATTCCTGGGCCGAGTGGCTTCCCGTCACGACTTCCACGCCACGTCCGCCATGGGCCTTGAATTCGGAGAACAGCGCGAATTCCTCGTTGGGGGTGAAGCTGTAGCGTGCCGGGTGGGCGATCACGGCCAGTCCTCCGGCGCCGAGAACCCAGCCGACCGCATCCTTCAGTGTGGCCCAGCGGTGGGGCACGAAGCCAGGCTTGCCTTCGGTGAGGAATTTCCGGAACACCTCATAAGTGTCTTTGCAAACGCCTGCGTCCACGAGATGGCGCGCGAAATGGGTTCGGGAAATAAGCTCGGGGTTGCCGACGTATTTGAGCGCGCCTTCGTAGGTGCCCTGGATGCCGATCCGGGCCAGACTCTCCGCCATTTCCCGGGCGCGTTCGCCGCGCCCGCCGCGTGTGCGCGTCAGGCCTTGTCGCAAGGCGTCGTTGTCGGCATCGAAGCCCAGGCCCACGATGTGCACGGTCTGCCCGGCAAAAGTC
The DNA here is from genome assembly GCA_023396625.1 of Pseudomonadota bacterium. Lineage (GTDB taxonomy): Bacteria > Pseudomonadota > Gammaproteobacteria > Burkholderiales > Burkholderiaceae_C > JAEWVY01. The sequence goes on from JAEWVY010000260.1 coordinate 10,921, forward strand.
ACCGAAATCTCCACCCCGGTGAGGTAGCTCAGGCCGCGTGCGCGCGCGGCGTTCAGAGCCCGTGCCTGGCCGCCGATCTCGTCGTGGTCGGTGAGTGCCCACAACTCGACACCATTGGCCTGGGCGCGTTCGGCCAGCGCTTCGGGGGTGAGGGTGCCGTCGGAGACGATGGAATGGCAATGCAGGTCGGCGTTGAGCAGGGCGGTCACGGTTTCATTCTAGGTTTGTGCCGTTTCACCGCGGTGTGGCGGGGGTTCTGGCCAGGGATGTTGGGGCCCGCGGAGCTGTTCGTAGGCATGGGCCACACGCAACACGCCCAGGTCATCAAAGCGCTTGCCGGCGATCTGCAGGCCGATGGGCAGGCCGGCGGCAGTGGTGCCGCAGTTGATCGAGGCGGCGGGTTGCTCCGACATGTTGTAGGGCACGGTGAACCCAATGTGTTCCAGCGGGCGCAGGGGGTCATTGGTGGGTGAGGGCCACTCGGCGTCGAACGCGGATATCGGCGCGGTGGGCGACAGGACGTAGTCGAACGGCGCGCAGGCGCGCACCGCGGTCACGCGCGTGAGGTGGAACTGGCTTGCCGCATGGAACAGCGCCGGGCCCGACAGGTGGGCGGCGCTGTCGGCCCAGGCGCGGATGTAGGGCAGCACGCGCGCCCGGGCTTCGGGGGGGAGCGCGTTCAGGTCGGTGAGGGAGCGCATACGCCAGAAATGATCCATGCCGTCGAGCATGTCCTGCGTCATGAAGGGGGTCACGGGTTCCACGACGGCGCCGGCGGCTTCGAACAGGCGGGCGGCGGTGGTGACGGCGTCGCGGATTTCGGGTTCGACGGGCAGGCCGCAGCCAGCGTCGAGGAGCAGGCCCATGCGCAAGCCGCGAAGAGCCTGTGGCGCCATGCCGAAGTCCGACCAGTCGATGCCATGAGGCGGCAGGCTCATGCTGTCGCGCTCGTCGGGCAGGCTCAGCACTTGCATCAGGGCGGCGGCGTCGGCCACGGAGCGGGTGATCGGGCCGGCGGCGCGGCCGGGATAGGGCGGATCGATGGGCACGCGGCCCAGGCTGGGTTTGAGGCTGAACACGCCACACCATCCGGCGGGCAGGCGCAGCGACCCGCCGATGTCGGTGCCGACATGCAGTGGGCCATAGCCGGCGGCCGCGGCCGCGGCGCCGCCCGCGCTGGAGCCGCCCGGCGTCTTGGTCGGATCCCAGGGGTTGCGGCTGAGAGGGTGGAAACTCGACACGCCCGAGGACAACATGCCGTAGTCGGGCATGGTGGTCTTGCACAGCAGCACCGCGCCGGTTTCCTTCAGCCGGGCGGCAGGCGGGGCATCCGCCGGCGCCGGCGTGAGCGTGGTCGCCGCCGTGCCCAGCGGGACGGGATCACCGGCGGTGGCGATGTTTTCCTTGAGCGTGACGGGAACCCCGTCGAGCGGGCCCGCCGGATCACCGCGCAGCCAGCGGGCTTCAGAGGCACGGGCCGCCTGCAAGGCCCGTTCGGGGCGCAGGAGCCAGGTGGCTTGCAGTTGCGGCTCCCAGCGCTCGATATGCCGCAGGACGGCCTGGACCACGTCGACGGGGGAAAGGTCGCGCTGCCGGTAGGCGGTGACAAGTTCGTGGGCGCCGAGTTCGTGCAGTGGCTTCATGACCCCATCTATCTTACGGGCTGGGGCCGCGGGGGATAATTGCCCCATGGACAAAATCGTTTCCGACCGCACGATGGCTCACCCGCGCAGGAGGTGCCCATGGCACTGATGATCACGGATGAATGCATCAACTGCGATGTCTGCGAGCCCGAGTGTCCGAACACGGCGATTCATCTGGGGGCCGAGATTTACGAGATCGACCCGGCGAAGTGCACCGAATGTGTCGGCCATTTCGATGAACCGCAATGTGTGCAGTTGTGTCCCGTCGCCTGCATTCCGGTGCATCCCGGACATGTGGAGAGCCGTGAGGCCTTGTGGTTGAAATTCAAACGCCTACAGGCGGTCAATGGTGTGACGCCAGGTTGATTTTCAGTGATTTCGGCTGTTTCCCAGCGTCAAATGGACCTTGTTGGCTACATAATATGTAGCATTCAGAGATGACGATTCAGGCGGGTCTCGCGGGTTTTGGCCGTGGCGGCTTGTTCGTGTGGATCAGCAACGTGGCTTTTTCCATTTCTCCGGCCAGCATGGCCGGCACGGCTTTCAGGGTGCGCTCGATCGTTTCGCTGATGGCCTCGCGTTGCTCCGCAGGCGGTTTTTTCAGGACCCAGTGGACGACCTCGGCCTTGACACCGGGGTGTCCGATCCCCAGGCGCAGCCGCCAGTAGTCGGCGCTGCCGAGCTGGGCGTGAATGTCGCGCAGGCCGTTGTGCCCGGCATGTCCCCCGCCGAACTTGAGCTTGGCCTGTCCAGGGAGAATGTCCAATTCGTCGTGGACGATCAGAATGTTTTCCGGCGCGATCTTGTAGAACCGGGCCAGCGCCGAGACCGGGCGGCCCGAGAGGTTCATGAAGGTCTGTGGCTGCATCAGCCAGACGGTTTGGCCATGGATCGATGCCCGTGCGATGCGGGCCTGGTAGGCGCGTTCCGGCACGAGTGAGACTTTGAGCTCCCGCGCCAGGGCGTCGATCCACCAGAAACCGGCGTTGTGCCGGGTGGCTTCGTATTCCGGGCCGGGGTTCCCCAGACCGACGAACAGTTTGATCATGGTTGCCATTATCGGGACGCCTGAAACGCCGCGGCCCACCGAAGTGGGCCGCGTGAGTCAGAAGACGATCTGGTTTCTGTCCGGATTTACTTCTTCTTGCCCTTGGCCGCGGGCGCAGGTGCCGCCGCGGCGGCAGCCGGCTCGGCCGTTTCTTCTTCGGCGACGGCCACGACGGACACCAGCACCGGATTGACCTTGCCGTGTGTCACAACCTTGACGCCCTTGGGCAGGGTGATGTCATCGAGGTGCAGGGACACACCCTTCTTCAACTCGGACAGATCGACGGCGATGAACTCGGGCAGGTCGGCCGGCAGGCACGACACTTCCAGTTCGGTCACGACATGGTTGATCAGACACTTGTCGATCTTGACCGCGCTGGAATTTTCCTCGCCGCTGTAGTGCAGTGGCACTTTCATGTGCAGCCGGGTGTTGGCATCCACGCGCTGGAAGTCGATGTGCTGGACCTGTTGCTTGAACGGGTGCATCTGCAGGTCGCGCAACAGCACCTTGCTGGTCTGGCCCCCCAGCTCCATTTCCAGGATAGAGGAATGGAAGGCTTCCTTTTTGATGGCGTGCCACAACGCGTTGTGGTCGAGCTCGATCATTTGCGGCTCGGCGCCGCCGCCGTAGACGATGCCGGGTGTCCGGCCGGTGATGCGGAGACGGCGGCTCGCACCCGTGCCCTGCTTGCTGCGCTCAAAAGCGACGAATTTCATGAACAACTCCAAAAGAGAGCCGACCGCGACCAGTGCGGCTCCGGTACAAAAAGGCGCGCGTCAGCCCGGAGGCCTGGCGAGCCCGCGACATGCCCCGGTCAGAACAGGTTGTCCTGATCCGAGAACAAACTCATGACCGACTCACCCGTGGCGATGCGCTGGATCGTCTCGGCAATCAGCGGTGCCACGGAGAGCTGGCGGATCTTGGCGCAGCTGGCGCCAGCCTCGCTCAGCGGAATCGTGTCGGTGACCACGACCTCGTCGAGCGCCTGCCCCTGGGCGATGCGTTCGATGGCCGGGCCGGAAAAAATAGGGTGCGTGCAGTAGGCATACACCTTCTTGGCGCCGCGCTCCTTGAGCACTTCGGCGGCCTTGACCAGGGTGCCCGCGGTATCGATCATGTCATCCATGACCACGCAGTTGCGCCCCTCGATCTCGCCGATGACGTGCATCACTTCGCTGACGTTGGCCTTGGGGCGGCGCTTGTCGATGATGGCCAGATCGCAACCGAGTTGCTTGGCCAGTGCGCGGGCGCGCACCACGCCACCCACGTCCGGCGAAACCACGATGAGATCCTGGTACTTTTTCTGACGCAGATCGCCCAGCAGGACAGGCGAGGCATAGATGTTGTCCACCGGGATGTCGAAAAACCCTTGAATCTGATCGGCGTGCAGGTCCATGGTCAGCACGCGGGCGACACCCACGGCCTGCAGCATGTTGGCGACCACCTTGGCCGAGATGGGCACACGGGTGGAGCGCGGCCGGCGATCCTGGCGCGCGTAGCCGAAATAGGGAATCACGGCACTGATGCGCTCGGCCGACGCGCGTTTGAGCGCGTCCACCATGATCAGCAGCTCCATCAGGTTCTCGTTGGTCGGTGCGCAGGTGGATTGCACGACAAACACGTCCCGGGCCCGGACGTTCTGCTTGATTTCGACAGTGACTTCACCGTCGGAAAAGCGGCCCACATGAGCGGCGCCAAGTTGAGTTCCCAGATGCTTTGCGATTTCGGAGGCCAGTGCCGGATTGGCATTGCCGGTGAAAATCATGAAGTCGGGTTGGGTGGCTTGCATGTATGTCCCAGCAATCAAAAAACAGACCTCGAGGTGCGACAGGGTATCTGGCAGGGGAGGAAGGACTCGAACCCTCGCATGCCGGAATCAAAATCCGGTGCCTT